>NZ_JBWFBN010000011.1:49253-126364 GCF_056326165.1 Saonia sp. | reverse complement strand
CAACCATAAATTCAAAATCTGGTTTGTTATTGACCACTTTGGCAACTTTGCCCAAAACCTCTTTAGCTCTGTTAGTAATGTTGTAACTACCACTGCTGAACAATAATTTATCAGAAATAGATACAAAAACAACACCTTTTTCAACACTTACTTCAATATCCTCGTCATCTAAATTTCCAAGGACACCTTTTAAACTTTGTACCAATGAAAGGTTAACAGAATCCCTTCTAGTGATGGCATCGTTTAATTTTCTAATGGTCAAATCTTTTTCTTGAAGGCTTTCCAAAGACTTTTCTAGATTCTCAGCACCTTTTGTTGTTAGGGTAGTTAAATCTCCCATATTATTTATTAGCTCTTGATTGTTTGCTTTTAAGAAAGCATTTTGATCTTCTAATGTTTGCAATCTTGCGGTGGCCGATGCCTTGTCTTCTAAACAGTCGTTTAGTTTAACAGTAGCAGAGTTTAATAAATCTTGGGTTTCTTTTTGTTGAGCCTCCAATGCTGCATATTTTTTTTGGGATACACACGAGGACAACAAAAGAGTAACTCCCAAACAGCCTAGAATAATTTTCTTCATAATGAGTTTAAATTTAATTATTGTATTTATTGGTTTAAGTCTGATAATAGATTCAAAATTATGTAAAAAGCATATGCTTTATTTTACCAATCCGTTAATCTTTTACTAAAATGTTAAAATTCTTTATTTGATGTACGAAATGAGACCATACTATGGACTTCGTAGCATAATATTTTTGGATGAAATTAACCTTTTCTCTTTTTCTATACATTTTCATAAAGTTACGATAAAAACTAAGATGGGCTTTAAGGATCGCCATACAATGTTTGAACTTTAATTGAAAAATGAACCTTGCTGCGGCCACACCATCTAATAAAAGACGTATAAAAATAATTACAAAAGCTTTTCTTCTAGGTAGGTTCTTTGTAATGGAGTAAAGAGAATTCCTAAAATTAAGAAATGTTTTTTTTGGATTCATGTTGCTAAGCGTTGAACCACCTAAATGATATACGCAGCTTGTACCCACATAAAATACTTTGTATCCTTCATTTTTTGCCCTCCAACATAGGTCAACTTCTTCTTGGTGCGCAAAGTAATCTTCATCAAAACCCTTGAGGGAATGGTACAGGCCACTTTTAATAAACATGCAAGCTCCTGTTGCCCAAAATATTTCCTTAATATCATTGTATTGTCCATTGTCTTCTTCCAATGCCTGGAAAATTCTCCCCCGACAAAAAGGGTAGCCCAATTGGTCTATAAAACCACCTGCTGCACCAGCATATTCAAAGTATTCCTTCTTTTTATAATCTAAAATTTTTGGTTGTACAATTGCTGCTTCGGGAGTTTCTACAAAAGCTTTTTTAATGGGAGTAAGCCAACCATCGGTCACTTCTACATCCGAATTCAATAAACAATACACATCTGCCATTACATCTTGTAGTGCATCATTATATCCTTTTGCAAAGCCGCCGTTAGATTTGTTTTGAATAATTTCAATAGTAGGATAATGCTTTTTTAAAAAAGCAATGGAGGAATCAGTTGAGGCATTGTCTGCTACATAAATATCAGCATCATCAGAATATTTTAACACCGATGGAAGGTATTTTTCCAACAGTGCTGCACCGTTCCAATTAAGTATGACAATAGCTATCTTCAAAACGGTAGCAAATTAACGGCTAAAATCAGGAATTTTCCTTAAAAAAGTATATTTTTCTTCTTGTGGATTTAATTTGCAATAATAATGCTCTAATCCATTGGTCACCATAAGATACTCAGCTTGTAATTGCATATTGTACCTAGCAATTTGGTCAAATGTTGATTGTGAGATTTTAATTTCTGGCGCTTTGCATTCAACCAAAATATGAATGCTGCCATCCGTATTGTACACAACCACATCATACCTTTTTACTAAATTATTGATTTTTAGCTGCTTCTCTACATTAATGAGTGATTTAGGGTATTTTTTTTCCTCAATTAAATTGTGAAGTACATGTTGACGCACCCATTCCTCTGGCTGTAAAACCACAAATTTTTTACGGATTACATCAAATATCTGGACTTTATTTTCGCTATTTTTGAATCTAAAGTTGTATGCTGGAAAGTTCAATGACTGCATAGCACAAATTTGATGATTTTTTTTGGATGGATGAAGTTAAACAAATAGTAACCGATATTAAGAACAGCCAAATTAAACCTGTTTATTTTCTAATGGGTGAGGAGGCCTATTATATTGATAAAATAGCAGAATATATCGAAAGGAATGTCTTGACTGAAGAAGAGCGTGGATTTAACCAAATGGTGCTATATGGAAAGGACGTGAGTGTAGATGATATTGTTAGTAATGCCAAGAGATATCCCATGATGGCTGAAAAACAGGTTGTTATTGTAAAAGAAGCACAACACTTATCCCGAACTATTGAAAATCTAACTGCTTATTGTGACCAACCCCAAACGTCTACAGTTTTAGTCCTTTGCTATAAGTACGCAAAGTTGGACAAGCGGAAGAAGCTGTATAAGTCGGTTAAAAAAAATGGAATTCTTTTTGAAAGTAAAAAATTATATGAAAATCAAGTTTCTGATTGGATACGAAGAATATTACAAGGAAAAGGATACAAGATTACACCCAAAGCGGCTATTTTGTTAGTTGAATTTTTGGGAACCGATTTAAGTAGAATAAACAATGAATTGGAGAAGCTACAATTGGTAGTTCCTAAAGAAACTGAAATAACACCTGATACCATAGAAAAGCATATAGGAATAAGCAAAGACTACAATAATTTTGAACTTAAGAAAGCTATAGGAGAGCGAAATGTGGTTAAAGCCACAAGAATAATCAATTATTTTGCCCAAAACCCTAAGGACAATCCTTTTGTTGTAACCATTACATTACTCAATACTTTTTTCACCCAATTACTGAAATATCATGGGTTAAGTGACCATTCATCAAAGAATGTGGCTTCCACTCTGGGAGTAAATCCTTTTTTTGTTTCAGAATTCCAAACTGCAGCAAGGAATTACCCAATGAAGAAAGTAAGCCAAGTCATTTCTCAACTTAGAGAACTAGATTTAAAAGGAAAAGGCGTAGGGGCATCCAATACATCCCATGCCGATTTGTTAAAAGAGCTTTTGGTAAAGATTGTATAGATTATTTTTTATCTATACTGTATTTTCCTGGACCCAATAAAAATATTGCTATAAAAAAGGTTAGGAATAGTAACGCTTTTTCTTTTACTCCAAATGGGTCTGCACTATGTACAATCAATGCAGCAACCAACATTGTAATTGCAGGTGGTATAGCGGCCCAACGAGTTTTATAGCCTACAATAATTAGAATTGGACATATGAATTCCCCAATAACTGCAAGAAAAAGCGAGGGAGCTTCTCCAATTCCTAAGGGGTTTCCAAATTCAAAATTTCCACTAATTAATTTCTGGAATTTACCAATTCCGTGTGTCATTAGCATTATTGAAGGCGCAATTCTTAGAATCGCAAGACCAACATCATTTTTTAAAGAATTTTTCATTTTTCAGGGGTTTTGTTTTGGTTGCTTAAAGGTATCAATTTTTTTTAATAAAATAAATTGTGTAGAAACTACTTAAACTAGCTACTACGGCTAGAAAGAATAGGACTACTTTTTTAAATATTTTATTTTACAAAGAACACTAAGATTATTGGGAAACAACTTAAATACATATATTTACGTGACTAATTTAAAATAAGACATCAATCATGAAAAAATTACTTTGTTTATTTCTATTATCTGTATTGGCTGGCCAAAATATAATGGCTCAAAGCTTTGAGTTTAAAGCTTCTGATATTGATATCCCGCACGAAAAATTTGTACTGCCCAACGGTTTGACTCTTTTGGTACATGAAGACCATAAAGCACCTATTGTTGCTGTGAACGTTTGGTATCATGTAGGTTCAAAAAATGAAAAGCCTGGCAAAAGTGGTTTTGCGCACCTTTTTGAGCATTTAATGTTCAACGGTAGTGAGAATTTTAATGATGATTATTTTCAGGCAATAGAAAGAATTGGCGGTACAGATGTAAACGGAACTACAAATTCCGATAGAACAAATTACTTTCAAAATGTACCCGTGGCTGCTTTAGACCAAGTGTTATTTTTAGAATCCGATAGAATGGGACATTTTTTAGGAGCCATCAAACAAGAACTGTTAGATGAACAACGTGGCGTGGTGCAGAATGAAAAAAGACAAGGAGAGAACAACCCATATGGACAACAGTTCAATTACCTTACCAAAGCCATGTATCCAAAAGGGCACCCATATTCATGGTCTGTTATTGGTGAAATGGAAGACCTTAACGCTGCTACTGTTGAAGATGTTAAAGAATGGTTTTCTGGATACTATGGTGCAGCCAATGCAGTTGTAGCTATTGCTGGCGACATAGAGCCTCAGGACATTTATCAAAGAGTATTAAAGTATTTTGGTGATATACCATCTGGACCAACTATTGAGCGTCAGGAAGTAAACATTCCTGTCCATAATGGTGATACCTATCAAGTTTACCAAGATAGGGTACCAGAAACTAGAATTTTATTTGCATGGAATACCCCACAATATGGACATAAAGAGGATATCCATTTTGATTTGATTTCTGCACTTTTAACAAGTGGTAAAAACTCCAGATTGTACAAAAAGCTGGTGTATGAAGACCAAATCGCAAGCTCCGTGGTGTCTTTTCAATACTCTAGGGAAATAGCTAGTGGATTTATTGTGTATGGCAATGTAAAACCCGGAGGTGATGCAGAAGAGGTTAAAGAAAAGTTATTACAAGGAATAAATGATTTAATAGCAAATGGACCCACTGAAGCTGAGCTCAAAAGAGTCAAGGCAGCTTACTTTGCCAACTTTATAAAAGGATTAGAACGTATAGGTGGTTTTGGTGGAACATCGGATAGGTTGGCGTCTAACCAGACATATTTTGGAGATGCTTCCTATTATAAGACCGTATTGAAATATGTAGAGGATGCAACAATAGAAGATATCAAAGCTACTGCTGAAAAATGGCTAACCAAAGGCAAGCATATATTGGTTTGTAACCCATTTCCAGAATATGCAGTTGAGAAAACTACCGTGGACCGTTCTAAATTACCTGAAGTTGGGGAGCCTAAAAAGTCCAAATTTCCAGAATTGCAACGTGCAAAGCTTTCCAATGGCTTAAATGTAGTTTTAGCACAAAGAAAAGGGGTACCTACAGTGGTAATGAACCTTATGGTGGACGCAGGATATAAAACTGATTATTTGGCTTCTCCCGGAACAGCATCATTGGCCATGAATTTGATGGATGAAGGAACAAAAGAGATGAACTCTCTACAAATAAATGAGAAACTTCAACTTTTAGGAGCTAGTTTATCCGCATATTCCAATCAGGATATGTCTCATATTTCAATGAACACCTTAAAACCTAGTTTGGACGCAAGTTTAGATTTATTTGCTGATGTTATTCTGAATCCTGCCTTTCCAGAAAGTGAGTTTAACCGCTTAAAAGAGGAACAAATAAATAATATTAAGAAGGAAAAATCACAGCCTATTTCTATGGCTTTAAGGGTTATGAACAAATATTTATATGGAGAGGGACATCCATATAGTAACCCCTATACCGGTACTGGTTATGAAGAGACGGTATCCAAACTTACAAGAGAGGACGTTAAGTCCTTTTACGATACATGGATAAAACCTAACAATGCTACTTTAGTTGTAACCGGAGATGTTGAGCTGTCTGAATTGACGAGTAAATTGAATAAATCTTTAGGGAAGTGGAAAAAAGGGACCATACCTACCATAACTTTTAACAAGCCTCAGGTGAATTCTAAAAACACGTTATACTTAATGGATAAACCAGAATCCCCACAATCATTGATACTTGCCGGACATTTAACAGAGAAGTATGGTGATGTTTCTCAAATAGCCATGGAACAAATGGTAAGTATTTTGGGAGGGGATTTTACATCAAGAATCAATATGAACCTTAGAGAAGATAAACATTGGGCCTATGGAGCAAGTGGATTTGTTATGGGAGCAAAACAGGAGAGGCTGTTTTTGTTGTATGCACCTGTGCAAACTGATAAATCTGCAGAATCTGTTACTGAGTTAAGAAAAGAAATATCTGAGTTTACCAGTACAAGACCTGCAACCCAAGCTGAATTGGATAAGGTTAAGACCAATCAAATTTTAAGTCTTCCTGGGCAATGGGAGACAAATAGTTCTGTAAATAGCTCTGTAATAAATATTGTTAAATACGGATTGCCAGATGATTACTATCAAGGCTATGACGATGAAGTAAGGAACTTGTCTTTAAATGATGTAAAGAATGTAAGTAACAAAGTTGTAAAGCCAGAAGCAGTTAATTGGTTTATGGTTGGTGATAGAGCCAAAATTGCTTCTAAATTAGATGAACTTGGTTTTGATGCTATTATTGAAATTGATGCGGATGGCAACCCCATTACTCCAGCCATTAAAGAAATAGACACAGAGATTAAAAATTAATTAAGTTCTTTCATATATGAACTAAAAATCCCGCTTTTGGCGGGATTTTCTATTTTATTTAATATTGCGTTAACCTAAAACAGTGCAGGGTAATCAACAGGATTTGCCTCATGCATAATACCATACACTTTTTCAAAAATATCTTCTTCATTGGGCTTGGAAAAATAATCTCCATCAGTTGCATAAGCTGGTCTATGAGCTTTAGAGGTTAGTGTTTGCGGTGGACTGTCCATATATTGATAACCACCCTGTTTTTCCATAACCTCTCCCAAAAGATATGCAGAACATCCACCTGGAACATCTTCATCTATCACCAACAAACGATTTGTTTTTTGAATGCTTTTTACAACATCATGCTTAAGGTCAAAAGGCAATAGGCTTTGAGCATCAATCACTTCTGCATCAATTCCTACCTCTCTTAATTCTTTAGCAGCTTCCATTACAATCCTAAGAGTAGAACCGTAGGAAAGCAAAGTAATATCAGTACCTTCTTTAATGGTTTCTACAACTCCTATTGGAGTACAAAACTCACCTAGATTATTAGGCATAATTTCTTTTAACCTGTAACCGTTTAGACTTTCTATTACCAGTGCAGGCTCATCACTTTTCAACAAAGTATTATAAAACCCTGCAGCAACTGTCATATCTCTAGGCGATAAAATATACATTCCCCTTAGATAATGAATTAGGCCTCCCATGGGCGATCCAGAATGCCATATCCCTTCCAATCTATGTCCGCGAGTCCTAACTATAAGAGGAGCTTTTTGTTTACCCACAGTTCTGTAGTGTAATGACGCTAAATCATCACTCAATGTTTGTAGAGCATACAAAATATAATCTAAATATTGAATTTCGGCAATAGGACGTAATCCTCTTAAGGCCAATCCAATTCCTTGACCAATAATGGTAGCTTCCCGTATTCCTGTATCTGCTAGTCTTGTCTTTCCGTATTTTTTTTGAAGCCCTTCTAACCCTTGATTTACATCCCCAATAGCTCCAGTATCCTCACCAAAAATCATAAGTTCTGGATATTTAGAAAAAAGAACATCAAAGTTGTCCCTTAGAACAATTCTACCATCCACTTTTTCTGGAGTTTTGTCATATGTTGGTTTTACCTCGACAATGTTGGTAGCTTTATTTGGTAGCTCACTATAGAGATGGGAACTGTATTTGGGCTGCACTTTATTTAGAAAATTTGTTGTCCAATTTTGCAGCACTTTTTTTTCTGGAGAGTTTTCCTCTAAAAGATATCTTAAAGCTTTTCTGGAGCAGGATGCTAAATCTTTATTTAGAGGTTCTTTTAAAGAAACAAGATCACTCTTTATTTTGTTAATGAAAACTTTGTTAGGGCTTACTTCTGCTACTTTTTCCAATAACTGGGCCAAAACCTTTTGCTTCTTCTTATGTGGGGCTAAAAACTCTTCTAAGGCCTCTTTTCTGGCAATACGAACTTCATTTTTTATTTTCTTTTCCAAGGACAACAATTCTTCCTCTGTGGAAATGCTATTCTCTATAATAAATTCGCGGAAACGCTTGTTGCAATCATTTTCCTTTTCCCATGCCAATCTTTTTTCTGACTTATATCTTTCATGAGACCCAGAAGTTGAGTGTCCTTGGGGTTGGGTTAATTCTGTTACATGAATAAGTATGGGAATGTGTTCTTCACGAGCCATATCCGATGCGTTTTCATAGGCATGGATTAATGCCGTATAGTCCCATCCTTTTACTTTTATCAATTCATAACCAGCATCATCTTCATCCCTTCTAAACCCTTCTAGTATTTTGGAAATGTCACTTTTTGTAGTGTGGTATTTTGCTGGTACAGATATACCATATTCATCATCCCAGACACTAAGAACCATAGGAACTTGCAACACACCAGCTGCATTGAAAACCTCAAAAAAATGACCCTCACTAGTACTTGCATTACCAATGGTGCCCCAAGCAACTTCATTTCCGTTTTCGGAGAACTTTGTTGCATCAATATCTTTGATTTCGCGATATACTTTGGAAGCTTGCGCTAATCCCAATAATCTAGGCATTTGCCCAGCAGTACAAGAAATATCTGCGCTGCTATTTTTTTGCTCGGTCAAATTTTTCCAGCTACCGTCTTCATTAAGACTATGCGTAACAAAATGGGCACCCATTTGCCTACCTGCACTCATAGGCTCCTTTTCTATATCTGTAGTTGCATATAGTCCATGAAAAAGACTTTTTGGTGTTAAAAGACCCAATGCCATCATAAAAGTTTGATCTCTATAATACCCACTTCTAAAGTCACCATTCTTAAAGGATCTAGCCATTGCCAGTTGAGGTAATTCTTTTCCATCCCCAAAAATTCCGAACTTTGCTTTTCCACTAAGAACCTCTCGTCTGCCCAACAAACTACATTCCCTACTTGTGACAGCTATTTCATAATCTTTAAGAATTTGTGCTTTAAAATCATTGAAAGAAATATCATTACTAGTCTTAGGTTCTGTTTTCATTAATTGGAGAGGGTTTTTGCGAAAGTACCAAAACCATCTGTTTTTTGCAATTAATATACGGTGCGTATGGCAGTTTGTTTAAACCAAATTAAAACCACTTTCTTGTAAAAAGACCTGTCAGGGTTTTTGGACTTAGAGTTACAATGAATCGGATTTTTTCATTGTAATGTGGTTGGGAAACCTCCCAGCCATTGTTGGAGTATAAAGGTAAATACAGTTCAAAATAATCCGTAACCAAATTTAGACGAATACCAGAGTCATAAACAAAACGAGTATTTTGCCCTATGTTCTTTAAAAAACCTGCATCACCATATAATTCTATCCATTTCCAAAGATTAAAACTAGCATTTGCGGTTGTCATCCAATCATTGGCATATGGATTATCCAACTTAGATTTAAAACCACCTTCAGCAATAATAATCTGCTGACTGTAGATTCCAGAATCTTCGGACCTTCCTAAATAATTATAATCAAAAAGATAATCTGTAGGCCTGTCCAAGGCAAAACTAAAAAAGGTGGTATTTGGGTCGGTTCTGTTTCTTAAAAATTTTCCAGCAAAAAAACGAAAGTTAAATTGTCTGTTGTTTTCAAACAACTTCCTATATTCCATATTGAATACCAGTTTTGTAAAATCGCTGGATTGCTGTGCATCTATAAACCAAGAAGAATAATCAATAATACCTCTATTCGTATTAATATACCGTGCATTTAGCACACTATAATCCGGTTCTGTCTCTAAATCCCCAAGGCTTTCATCTATAGTTCTAAAGACATTAATATATCTAAATGACAAAAACTGCTTTTTGTTGGAAATTAAGTCATCTGGGCGCCAGCCAAACGAAACGGAAGGAGTAAGTGTTGAATATCTTGAATTGGTTTGAAAGTGGAATGTGGACCCTCCAAAAGAGTAGTTAGACACATACAGTCCGCTTTTTCCATGATACTTACGATAAGTAAACCTACCATACCCCACAAAGGCTTTTTCTCCAAAAGAGTAGGAGGGTGAAAAATCAAAGACAAATGGTCTTTCCAACAAAGTTTTGTTATGTATTCTCATGCCAGGAGTAAGACCATCATAGACATTAAAACTAGCTACCGGAACATAAAAAATCTGCGTATAATTTGGATCTTCCGCATCTTTAAAAAACTGAAACTTTAACTTCTTATTACTGGAAAAGAAACCGTTCATTGTCTTCCAGTTATCTCTTTGGTTGAATTCTGGTATTTTTTGGTCATAATTTAACACCAATCTATCAGCTTCATTCCTTGGAATGGTAAATGTTTTTTGTGTAGCAATGTTAGAAAACCAATGTTTGGAAACAACAGAGTCCTTTTTGAGCCCAAAGAGTGAAATAGGAACATTAGTGCCTGTTTTATTTTTTATAAGGACTTGAACAGAATCCTCTTCTTTATTGATTTTTTTAATTTTAAAATCTATCCTATCATTGGTAGATACATATTCATGAAAAAACCAATCAATATTTTTATTGGTGGAACTTTCCAATAAATACTTAAAATCCAATGGATCTACCTCCCTAAGTTGATAGTTCTGATAAAATATTTTTATACCATTGTCTATTTCACCTTTTCCAATATATTCAGACAAATATGCAAGACCTAATCCAGCTTTGTATCTATTGGCAATTTTTTGATTGAATTTAATTAAGGAATCATTAGGTGTTGTGAGCGATTGGTTTAGATTTTTCCTCGCTGATAACATGTATAGAAATGGATATTGCTCATTAAAATCCATTTTTGCCAATTGAAAACTTCTAAACCCCCACATCTTAGATAATTTCCCTAATAACTTATAGTCGGGATAATTTTCTTCAACATAATAAATCATTAAATAGTTGACGATAGCATCAGATACCCATTTTTCTTTTCTTGGATCTAAATAGATAGTTTCTTTTATGTAACTATTCAATGCAGTCTTTAAAAACTTCATTTCAAACTGAAACTGCTCCTCATAAGGCCGAATAAAGGAGGGTAGTTGATTAATGCCATAAAGTGGGTCTTTGTTGTAGTCAATTTGACTAACCAATAGTTGAGAGTGGGGGAAAGCACCTAATTTTTCTGTAATGTACTTGGCCACTTTGTCAATTGAAATACTTTGTGATATTTTATCGTATTTATGGGAGTTTAGGTTAGATACAATATTTAGAGAGTGGGTCTTATGTTTAGTAAAGGTATTGATTGGACTTAAAATAATTTCACAATTTTTTTGATTGATCCCCTCCAGAGATGTTTGTTGTCCGTTTGGAAATTCAGAACTGTAACTTTCCTTAAAATTTGATGTCAAATATAGTTTGGCAGGGTAAATAAAATTTATTTTTGTATTGGTTGTACTTGTATAGAGATCTTCAAGGTTTTTATTGGAATATAAATGCCACACTCCGTCGTAAACAGCTGGCGACAAATACCAATCTTTTAAATAATATCCTTGCTGGCTATTATATCCGTATGGGGTATATTTATTTGGAGGAAGCTTTACGGCATACGTTAAGAACATGCTCGTAGATGCTCCTGGAAGTAATGGTTTGTTTAAATCAATTTTTATAATATCATGTCCGGGCATTCGCTTCCATTGCAGCCCTTGATATCCGCTCGCCACAATACTTACAATCTCTGTAGAACCCCTTTCATCTTCTTTTGCTAGGTGCAAACTTTTTTTAAACTCCTCACCAAATCTTTTAGCCAACGCTGTGTGTTTGTTCGCATAGGCATGCGCCCAATCATTAAAATAAATTGTGTTTAAAGTGTCTTTGGAATCATTTTGATAAACAAATTGTTGTTGAATATCTATGACTTTTGTTTCACCATCTAATGTGGCGGTAAGTGTATTTGTGTGTTGGGCAAGAATGCTATTTCCACATAAAAAGCAGAGTGCAATAAAAAATATCCAAGCAGTATTTAGATGATTTTTTTTTGGCATCAATTAAAAATTTGGACTGAGTATATGCCCTTTGTAAAAAGCATCAATAACTTCTACAACTTCTTCTTTTGTATCAACAATTTGTACCAAATCTAAATCTGTAGGGCTTATGTTGCCAGCATCTATCATAGTTCCTTTAATCCAACCCCATAACCCTTCCCAAAACTTAGTACCTACCAAAATGATTGGGAATTTTGCAATTTTATTTGTCTGTATTAATGTAATAGCTTCAAAAAGCTCATCCAATGTTCCAAAACCTCCGGGCATTACCACAAATCCTTGGGAATATTTCACAAACATTACCTTTCTAACAAAAAAGTAATCAAAATCCAAACTCTTATCATCATCTATATAGGGATTATTATGCTGTTCAAACGGTAAATCTATATTTAAACCCACAGAAGTACCGCCTGCCGAACTTGCTCCTTTGTTACCAGCCTCCATAATACCTGGGCCTCCACCTGTAATTATACCATAGCCTGCTTCTGAAACACTTTTGGCAATTTCCACGGTCAATTTATAATATTCTTCATTTTCCTTGGTGCGTGCTGAACCAAAAATGGATACACAAGGACCTATAAGGCTCATCCTTTCAAAACCATTGACAAACTCGCCCATAATTTTAAAAAGGGCCCAAGAATCATTGGTCTTTATTTCGTTCCAACCTTTATGGTGCTGTTCTTTTCTCATATAATTTCAGTATCAATTTGCAATTAACAATAATCAATCTACAATTACCAATTTGTGTATATTAATTAAGTGCTACAGGTTGCTTTATGTTTAATTCTTTCTTCAAAAATCTTGCCGTATAGCTTTTCTTATCCTTAGCTACTTGTTCAGGAGTACCTTGGGCCACAATCATTCCACCGCCACGGCCACCTTCATAACCTATATCGATAATATGGTCAACGATCTTTATGACGTCCATATTATGTTCTATGACCAAAACCGTATTTCCTTTGTTCACCAATCTGTCCAAGACTTCCATTAGAACTCTAATATCCTCAAAATGAAGTCCTGTAGTTGGTTCGTCCAAGATATAAAAAGTATTTCCGGTATCTCGTTTGGAAAGTTCAGTTGCTAATTTAATTCGCTGAGCTTCACCACCAGATAGGGTGGTGGATTGCTGGCCCAACGAAATATAACCCAAGCCTACATCCTGTATGGTCTTTAGTTTTCTGTAGATTTTAGGAATGTTTTCAAAAAATGGTACCGCTTCATTAATGGTCATTTCTAATACATCTGAAATGGATTTACCTTTATACCTAATTTCCAGAGTTTCCCTATTGAATCGTTTTCCGTAACAAGTTTCACATTCTACATAGACATCGGGTAAAAAGTTCATTTCTATAACTTTTAAACCGCCACCTTGACAAGTTTCACACCGACCTCCTTTTACATTGAAACTGAACCTGCCTGGTTTATAACCCCGTATGGCCGCTTCCGGTGTTTTGGTGAACAAAGTCCTGATTTCACTAAAAACACCTGTATAGGTTGCAGGGTTAGAACGGGGTGTTCTACCAATAGGTGATTGGTTAATGTCTATGACCTTGTCTATATGCTCTAGCCCTGTAATTTTACCGTATGGCATGGGCTTTTTAACACCATTAAAATAGTGGGCGTTCATAATAGGATAAAGGGTTTCATTGATAAGTGTGGATTTACCACTGCCCGAAACACCTGTGATCCCAATCATTTTTCCCAAAGGAAGTTCAACTGTAATATTCTTTAGATTGTTCCCGGTACATTTAGATAGAACTATGGATTTTCCATTTCCTTTCCTACGTTTTTTTGGAACAACAATCTGTTTTTTGCCAGTGATATAATCAGCAGTAAGTGTATTGTAATTTTTTAAATCTTCAGGCTTACCTTCGGATATAATCTCACCACCATGTTTACCAGCTTTTGGACCTATATCAATGACATGGTCTGCATGTTCTATCATATCCTTGTCGTGCTCCACTACAATGACAGAATTCCCAATATCTCGTAATGAGAGAAGCGATTTTATCAATCGTTCATTGTCTCTTTGATGTAGACCAATGCTCGGTTCATCTAAAATATAAAGCACACCTACTAATTGAGAACCAATTTGTGTTGCCAATCTGATACGTTGTGCCTCACCACCCGATAGCGATTTGGAACTTCTTCCCAAAGAAAGGTAATCCAAGCCTACATCTAATAAAAACTGAACGCGAGTCTTTATTTCTTTAATGATTTCTTCAGCAATTTTTAATTGGTTGCCATCCAATTTCTTTTCAAGACCTTTAAAAAAACCTGCCAACTCAACAATATCCATATTGGATAGGTCGGCTATGTTCTTATCATCAATTTTAAAATAGAGAGATTCAATTTTTAATCGAGAGCAGTTACAAGTAGGACATTCCGTTTTGTCCATGTATTCTTTTGCCCAGCGTTTAATAGAGGTTGAGTCTGCCTGCTTAAACTGATTTTTTATAAAATTGGAAATCCCCTCATAATCAATCTTATACTGTCTTTTTACCCCAAGGGTTTTGGAATCCACCTCAAAACTATCGTTACCACCATGGAGAATAACATCCAAAGCTTCTTGCGGGATTTTAGAAATAGGATTGGTTAATTCAAATTCGTAACGCTGTGCAATAGTCTCTATTTGTTTAAAAGCCCATGATTTTTTGTATTCCCCCAATGGAGCAATACCGCCATCTGTTATAGATAGTTTTTTATCTGGGAAAATCTTGTTTTCGTTTACTTGGTATACATGACCCAATCCGTTACAATTTGAGCACATGCCCTTGGGAGAGTTAAAGGAAAAAGTGTTGGGCTCTGGCATAGGGTAAGATATACCTGTGGTGGGGCACATTAAATCTCGACTAAAATAGCGAGCCACTTTTTGCCCTTCCTCTAAGACCATAAGCACATTTTCTCCACTGTACATGGCCGTATTGATGGTTTCCGTAAGGCGTTTGTCCATTTCTGGGCTGTCTACAACCTTTAAGCGGTCTATCACAATTTCTATATCATGTGTTTTGTAACGGTCTACTTTCATGCCCTTTACAATGTCCATAACCTCACTATCAACCCTCACTTTTACAAAGCCTTGCTTTCCAATTTGTTCAAACAACTCCCTATAGTGTCCTTTTCTGGATTTTATAATAGGGGAAAGAATGTTTATTTTTTTATCCTGATAGTCTTTTTTAATGAGCTCCTTAATTTGCTCATCACTGTAGCTCACCATTTTTTTTCCCGTATTGTAACTATAGGCATCGGCTGCTCTTGCAAACAGGAGTCTAAGAAAATCATATACTTCGGTGATGGTACCCACGGTAGAACGAGGTGACTTGGAGGTGGTTTTTTGCTCAATGGCAATAACAGGGGAGAGGCCGTCTATTTTATCCACATCTGGGCGCTCTAACCCACCCAAAAATTGTCTAGCATAGGCAGAAAAAGTCTCTATATACCTACGCTGACCTTCTGCATATATGGTATCAAAGGCCAAAGAAGACTTACCACTTCCTGAGAGCCCAGTGATGACCACCAGTTTTTCCCTAGGAATGGTTACGTCTATGTTTTTAAGGTTATGTACTCTGGCACCTTTAACCTCTATGTTTTCCTCGTAGTTTACCATTTAAATTTTGCAAAGTTGCAAAGTTACGATTTTGACCCCTAAAAAGGAAGCAGGGTTCTTTTCTATTTTGTTAAATGAAGAGGAAAGTTATTTATGTTTTGCTGTATGCCTTTCTTTGTTTTTTACAAAAATTAATTTGTGCCTGCTTTTAGGATTTTCTCGTTGTTCTAACTCAAAGTTACCAATGGATTTAATCAAAGGGGTAAGTTTTTCAAAGCCATAATTTCTAGAATCAAAATTAGGTTGCTTTTTTTGCAAAAGACTACCAACGTCACCAAGGAAAGCCCATCCTTCCTCGTCCGAAAGGTCGGAAATGGTGGTGGCAATTAAATTAATTTCCCTTCGGCTTATGATATCCACATTGGTTTTGGCCGAATCTTTGTCATCATCATTTTTCTTTTCAGATTGGTTTTTTAGAATTTCTATATACACAAATTTATCACAGGCAACAATGAAAGGATTGGGGGTTTTCTTTTCTCCAATACCAATTACCTGCATTCCAGCTTCTCTTAATCTTGTGGCTAAACGGGTAAAATCACTATCACTGGAAACTAAGCAAAAACCGTTGACTTTACCACTGTAAAGAATATCCATGGCGTCTATGATCATGGCGGAGTCAGTCGCATTCTTGCCCGTGGTATATCCGTATTGTTGAATGGGAGTTATGGCGTTTTCCAACAAAAGGTTTTTCCATTTGGTTAGATTGGGTTTGGTCCAATCACCATAAATTCGCTTAATTGTTGGGTTGCCATACTTGGCAATTTCTTCCATCATTTCCTTTACATGGGCAGATGGAATGTTGTCACCGTCTATAAGTACGGCTAAGTTGGTATTGTTATTCATAGTTCTTGAGCATTCTACAATGCTATGTTTTTAACTTAGTTTTATGAGCTTTTTTTGCTTTTAACTATTTTTAAAATACGACTATAAATGATTTCTGCCAAATTCCAGTCGTATCCATCAAAGTTAGAGGTATTATTAAATTGAATTACAACTGTATCAATATCTTCATGGTATTCTGCAAAACTCTGATAGCCCACAAGCAGCCCCGTATGTTTATAAACGTAAATGGAGGAATAGATTTCTTGTTCCCCTTCTTTAAAGACTGAGCCATCATTCAATGCCCTCAAGAATATGCCTACATCCTCTGCTGTAGCTAGCATTAAACCAGTATTGTCGGTCTTAAAATCCTTCTCAACGCCAACATAATAACCACTCATGATATCGTCTATATTTACTTCACTAAGCGAACCAAACGTATTTTTTAACCCAAGTGGCACCAAGATTTCCTCCTTAATATATTTTTGATGGCCATATCCCAACACTTTATCAATGAGGTCAGAAATCAACATATAATTGGTGTTGGAATAGCCATAATCCTCGCCAGGTTCAAAGTCCGCTGGTAAATCCAGTGCGTAATCTAGTGTTTCTTGTTTGTTCTTTGGTGGATTTTTCCAATAATCAGGATGGTCCACGAAATTGGGTATACCACTCCGATGCTGAACCATCATTCTCAAGGTGATTTTGTTGGAATTTTCAATTCTTCCGGCAAGTTCTGGGAAGTATTCAGCAAGTGTCTTATCTAATGATAATCGTTCGGCTTTGACTAACTTTGCTGTAGCCACGGCCACATATAACTTGGTGATACTGGCAATCTTGAACAAGGCCTTTGGGTCAGCAGGTATTTTATTTTCACGGTCATGCCAACCAGCTGCGTAAAATGCTGGTGGTTTGCCAGCTTCATCCACATAAACAATCATTCCATCAAATCCATGGTCAATTCCTTCATTTAATTGTTCTTGAACGGTATTGGGCAATGGTAATATCCAAGCTTTTACTAAAATCCATGGTACAAAGAACAGGGAGCTTATGCTTGCAAGAATAAATATTATTCTTAGGATTCGTTTTGTTTGTTTCTTTGCCATAAAGTTAAATTTTTAGGAGGGTACACTTTTGATGAATATGCCCATGTAGTTGATTATCAAACCCAAAATTCTAACTTTTCTAAGGAATTAAGTATTATTTAGCTCTCAATTGTTGAATTATGAAGATAGATTGTAAAATTTAGTACATAATTTATCTTTTTCTTGGATCTACGTTTATATTTTCCTCTAAGAATTTATTTTTAATTACGGGTTTTAAAACTTTATCCTTTCTTGGAGGATATTTTTCTAAATAGAGCTTGGGTCTTGATGGTCTTTTTTCAAAACCACCCCCACAGTTTGGGCAAACATTTTTTAAAACGGTATCTACGCAGTTCTTACAAAAAGTGCAGTCCAATGTACATATCATGGCCTCATCACTATCGTTGGGTAACGCTTTGTCACAGTTTTCGCAGTTTAACCTTATCTCCATTGTTTCTAACAATTAGTTGTTTAATATAGCAATTTAGCTATTTTATTCTTTCCTAATCCAATATTGAGTTCTTCCAAAAAGTGAAAACCCAAGATAACCTCTTACTTTCAATTTATCATTATTTATAAGCTTTAAATAACACTTATAAGTTTCTCCATTTTCTGGGTCTAGAATAGAGCCACCATTAAACTCAGTTCCATTCTTTTTAATGTTTTCAATAATAACTAAACCAATTATTGGTTGGCCTTTTTTTGTTCCTTTACAAGTTTCACAGAGGGCATTTTTTTCTCCAACATAACTCTTAACTATTTTGGCGAAATAGAGGTTGTTTTCTTTATAAATTTCAATGACTGCTTTTTGTTCTTTGGTTTTGTCATCGTATGTTTCCCACTGTCCAATAATACTTTGTCCATTAGTTGTAATGCTTATAGTCATTAGAAAAAGTATGCATAAATATTTCATTATTATGTAATGTTTTAAATTGTTTTATAAAATATTATTGAGTGCTTTTACTTGATAAAATATTAAAAGTTAGAATTAGGAAAATTAAAGCTATAAATTCCATAAGTACTCTGCTCCAATGCCAATATTCCCAAGTTTCCAATTCAGATTTTAATTGATTGGTATTAAGAACCGCGTCATAAAATTGCTGATTGGTGTCTTTAAAATAAATGTAAAATGAGGCTATAAATAAAAAAGCAAAAAATGAGGCTATAAGAGAATATTTTAACGCTCCGGACTTCTTAAAAATGCAATACAAACTAGTAGTTATCGGTATAGCTGCAGCGAAAATAGTTAGAACCGTATAAAACCTTCCTATTGCTTGCCCAAATTGAGAGTAGTATTGGTAAAACTTAGTAGGAGACAACGTTTTCCAATATGGAACTAGCAAGCAACCTTCAGTAATTTGACTTCCTAAAAAAACAGAAAAAAATGCAATTAAAAAGAAAACTAAAATACGATTCATATATTAATCATTTGATTTTAGTCCAAATTTCAAGGTTTCTTTATGTTCTTACATTTACATATGTAAAGAAATTAGGATTCTTTGAATTTTCTTCGAATTCTGCTCAATTGAGTAGGAGAAATACCCAAATAAGAAGCTATATGGTATTGCGGAACAATTAACTCTATTGCAGGAAATTTTTCTCTCATAATTAAATATCTTTTGTCCGCATCCAATAGAGCCATTTCAATCTCCTTTTGTTCTTTCTCCAAAAAATAAAATTCTGCAATCTTTCTGCCCAGTCTTTCTAAATCATGAAATTTATCATACAGTTTTTCTACATCCTTGTAATCGGCAATAAGAATTTCACAATCAGTTAAGGCTTGTTGCGCTATTTTGTTTGGTTGTTTGGTGAGTAAGGAAGTGTATGCACCAATGATTGAGGGAGCAACAAAAAATTGCTTGTTATACTCTTTTCCTTTTTGATTCAAGAAAAAAGCTCTAACAATTCCTTCCTTTAGAAACCCTATTTGTTTGGCATACTCACCTTCTTGAGCAAAAAAATCATTTTTGCGAAGTTGCATGGGCTTAAAGCACTTTTGGAGTTCTTTAAGAGCATCTGCTTCTATAACATTAATTTTATTTATATACTCTAAGAATTCACTCATTTTTTTGGCCTTCCTGTTTTGTTTTTTTTCTTGTCTAAGGAAAAATTCAAATGATTTTGCGGACAACATAAAAATACACAAACCTTTTAATTAAGTCAGAAGCATGTTTTGTTTATGAACTGTGTTCTAAACGTTTTAGAAGTCCACTCCGCAATCACATTCAGTTATATAATCTGATTTGTAGTGATTCATGAATTTTGCAACAGCAATTAATGCCTTATCATATTTAAAGTTCAATGAAGATTTTATTAAATCTTCGTAATGTAATGGTTGTGAACCTTGTTTTGTGTGCACAATATCGTCTCGAAATTCTTTCAGTTTCCAAATTATTTGATTTGTTGGGGTTATTTTTCCAAAAAAATTTTTTCCAGTTGCCTCTTTTAAAACTTTGGTTATTTTGGTTTTGAAATCCAAAAACTCTTGTATTTGAGTTTTATCATAAAGTTCTGTTCTTTTAGAGACTTCAACTACATATACAAAGTCATCTCGAATCAGTTGATTAACATAAGATTCAATTGCCGTAAATAGGAATATAATAAATGCACTCGTTATACCGTAGAAATTATATATTTCATTAAGAGCTGGTTCGGTAAGTGGCTCGTCTAAATCTAGTTTGTTGAGTAAAATTACTTTTCGTTCTTTGATTGTTTTTAGACTAGTTTGAGCGTTATTGAAATATATAAGAGTTAGGTCTGGAACTGGAAAAACGTAACTCCTACCATTAACCTTATGTATAAACCCCCCAATTATTAAATCATCTTTAGTTTGAAGAAATGCGATGAGATTTTTTTTCCCTGCTAATTTCTTCTCGTTCGATTTTCCATCTGATAAGTTAATTAATTCAGCTTTATTGTGGTTAAACTTTACATTTTCTTTTTTCTCCTGAATTAAGAATCTCTTTTTAATGTGCTTCATTCATTTTTTAATTGTTCTACGATTTATTAATGTAGCGGCTATATTTCTTATATAAAACTACATAAAAATAAGTGTAAAAAGGAATTTTTCCATTTTTTATTTGGAATTATTCCATAATGTGTATATTTGAGGGTGGAGAACGAACTTACCATAAAACGTTTTATAGAAATACGCAGAGAACTTGGGTACACTCAGGCTGAGTTTGCAGCGCTTTTGTGTATTAAAAATACCACCGCAGATATTGAGCGCGGTAAGACCAAATTGTCTGGTAAATTAGTGGCGGAGCTTTTACAGCGCTTTAAGATAAACCCTATGTGGCTCTATGGAAACAGTGAGCAACAGTATTTGGAAACATCTAAAACCAGCGTTATTCCTAAAGTAGTTACTGTAGATACCAGTGATAATGAAAATATGGTTTTGGTGAATGCCAAAGCTGCTGCTGGGTATCCCCAAAACATACAGGACACCAGCTGGTACAAACAATTACCTGCCTTTGACCTTCCTATTCCAGAATTTAGAAACGCCACCTATAGAGGTTTTCAGGTAGAAGGGGACAGTATGCTACCCAATCTTAAACCAGGGGAGTGGGTATTAGCAAAGGCTGTTGATGATTTGGACGAAGTAAGTCCCAATAAAATTTATGTGGTAGTTTTGGAAGATGCGGTATTGGTCAAAAAAATAGAACGTTTACCAAGATCCAATGACATTACTCTAATTTCCTTGAACGAAAGCTATCCACCCTATAAAATAAAGCCTTTTCAGATTCAAGAATTATGGCAAGTAAACAGTAGAATCACTTTTGGTGTAGATGCCACAACAGAAAAAGGCCTGTTAAAGCAGTTACAAGAATCCATGGAGGATTTAAAAAAGCAATTGGGAGCTACCAGTAAAGCGTAATATTTGTTATTCCGCACCTGATGCGGAATCAATTCAATATTGTAGATTCCTGCCTTTGCAGGAATGACAATGTTTTATTTTAAAAACCTACCGCTGTATCATCACCACGCTTGTCCGCGCCACCTTCTAATTTACCGTTTGGCAATACACGAATTGCATCTACCTTACCAATAATAGGTGTGCGTTCTTCATTAATGATATAACCTTTGCCTTTTAGTTCTTCTTTAAGTTCTGGAGAAAATCCTTCAGGTTCAAAAATGACCATATCTGGTAACCATTGGTGGTGAAAACGAGGAGCATTCACGGCATCTTGCATGCTTAGGTTAAACTCATAGGTGTTAAGAATGGTCTGCGCCACAGCAGTAATTATGGTAGAACCTCCTGGGGTACCTACTACCATCCATAATTTGCCATCTTTTTCTACAATAGTGGGGGTCATGCTACTTAACATACGTTTTTCTGCTGCAATGCTATTGGCTTCGGCCCCAATAAGCCCAAACATATTGGGTACGCCTGGTTTGGCACTAAAATCATCCATTTCATTGTTAAGGAAAAAACCAAGCTCATCACAGTAAAGTTTGGAACCATAGGCTCCGTTCAGCGTTTCGGTAACCGAAACGGCGTTGCCTTCTTGGTCCACAATAGAGTAGTGAGTGGTTTCCATACTTTCTACCACCTCAATATTGCCTCTTTCCATATCCGATGATTTTGTAGCGGTATCAAAAGAGAAATTTTCCATACGTTCTTCTAAATATTTTTGGCTCAATAATACGTCCAACGGAATATCAACAAAATCTGGGTCACCTAAAAAGTAATTTCTATCAGCATACGCCCTACGAGAAGCTTCGGTAAATAACTGAATGGTCTTGGCAGAATTATGACCAAATTCTGAAACATCATAAGGTTCCATCATTTTTAGAATCTGGTTCATGGTTACACCGCCGCTACTTGGAGGGCTCATGGAAATCACTCTTAAATCTTTGTAATTAAATATGATAGGTTGTCTCCATTTGGCTTCATATTTAGCCAAATCTTCTTCAGTGACATAACCACCATGTTCTTGTATAAAAGCCGCTAGTTTTTGGGCTATTTCTCCTTTGTAAAACCCATCGTGCCCCTCTTTGGCTATGGTTTTTAATGTATTGGCCAAAGCGGGATATTTAATAGTATCCCCCGCCACAAATTTTGTGGCGAATTTGGTGCTATCACCACTGACCTCAACAATTTTTTCTCTGGCATAATCCAGTCTTCTAGCTTGGTTTTCTGTTACTACCAGCCCTTTTTCGGCAAGTTGAATCACTGGCTCCAATATATCTTTAAGCGGTAGGGCCCCAAATTTTTCGTGAATCTCTAAAAGCCCAGCAACACCACCTGGCACACCAACTGCCGTTGCACCAACAGTACTTTTACCTGGGATAACATTACCCACTGAATCCAAATACATATCCTTATGGGCAGATAAAGGTGCTTTTTCTCTATAGTCTATACTACCAACATCACCATTACTTTTTCTATATACCATAAAGCCACCACCGCCCATGCTCCCAGCAAAAGGATAGGCTATGTTCAGGGCCATTTCTGTTGCCACCATGGCATCAAAAGCATTACCGCCTTTTTTTAAAATTCCCAAGCCTATATTGGATGCTTCTTCCCTGGCAGATACCACCATAGCTTTATCGGCCACTAAGCCTGTAGGTTCAGCAGGTTGTTTTTTACAGTTGATAAATAAAAGGATGGTCAGTAAGAGAATCAGTTTTCGCATAGTGATATATATTTTTGTTTGGAAAAGATAATTAATTCTTCAAAAAAAGAGGTAAACTCAGCTTCAAATTCCGAGTAATGTTCTTCTAAATCTAGAATTGCAAAGTTCATTTTAGATTTATTCTTGGTTCTACGATTCATACCGTTCAAAACCCGTGATATACCATCCATTTTGGAATAGTTGTAAATCCAATTATCCGCAATCATGTATGGCATCATTCTCTTTACTCCGTCTGGCAGTATTTCATAATTGTCTTCAAGTAAATCATAAAAATTCTCCACAAATTCATCCAAAGGAATATCAGAATAGGTTTTCCAATTTTTTGCCAAGTAGTGGTCATAGAAAATATCTACAATTACGCCGCTGTAATGACCATAATTTTCATGAAGTCTTTTGGTACTTTTTCTTACGGTTGGGTGTTTATCTGTAAAAGTATCTATGTGCCTGTGCAGAATAATTCCCTTTTGGACTTTCTCTGGCAGATGTTTGTATTTATTGCCACGAATGCTATCCGCCATAAAGTTTCCAAGAGTAATCTCATCATCATTAAAAGAAAGATAAATATGCGCCAGGAAGTTCATTCGCGGAAATTAGGATTTCTTAAAACCGAATTTACAAAGAAGCAATTTCATTGAGAAGACATCGTTGTATATTTGCAAAAACTTTTTAACAATCTATGACACTTATAAAATCTATTTCTGGAATTCGTGGCACCATTGGTGGCCAACCTAATGACAATTTAACCCCAATTGATGCTGTAAAATTTGCTGCTGCTTATGGAACTTGGTTAAAGGAGTATTCCAAGAAAGAGAAACTTAGGGTTGTCATAGGAAGGGATGCCCGTTTGTCTGGGGAAATGATTCAGAACTTGGTAGTGTCTACTTTAGTTGGACTTGGGATAGATGTGGTGGATTTAAGCCTTTCTACAACGCCAACTGTTGAAATAGCAGTTACTTTGGAAAAAGCTGATGGAGGTATTATTCTTACTGCCAGTCATAATCCTAAACAATGGAATGCTTTAAAGCTATTGAATGAAAAGGGAGAATTTTTAGATGCTGCCCAAGGGGCCATTATTTTAGAATTGGCAGAAAAGGAAAATTTTGATTTTGCTGAAGTGAATGATTTGGGTACCATTACAAAAAATGATTCTTATATAGATATTCATATTGATGAAGTGCTGAACCTTTCTTTAGTTGATGCAGATACTATTAGGGCTGCTAAGTTTAAGGTGGTGGTAGATGGTGTTAATTCTACGGGAGGGATTGCTATACCTAAATTATTGGAAGAACTAGGAGTGGAGGTAGTTAAGTTATATTGCGACCCAACAGGACACTTTCCACATAACCCAGAACCTTTAAAAGAACATTTAGGGGATATATGTGAGTTGGTGGTTAAGGAAAAAGCAGATTTTGGTATTGTGGTAGACCCAGATGTGGACAGACTGGCTTTTATTAGTAATGACGGCGAAATGTTTGGCGAGGAATATACTTTGGTAGCCTGTGCCGATTATGTGTTGAGTAAAACAAAAGGAAATACGGTTTCTAATTTATCCTCTTCCCGTGCTTTGCGAGATATTTCCCAAAAACATGGTGGTACCTACGAAGCCGCAGCTGTAGGAGAAGTGAATGTGGTCACAAAAATGAAAGCCAATAACGCTATTATTGGTGGCGAAGGAAACGGCGGAATTATATATCCAGAAAGTCATTATGGACGAGATTCTTTAGTTGGTTCTGCTTTATTTTTAATGTTAATGGCAGAAAAAGGCGGAACTGTGGCTGAGTTACGGGCTAGTTACCCAAGTTATTTTATGAGTAAAAAGAAGATTCAGTTAACACCAGAACTAGATGTTGATGCTCTTTTGGTTGCGATGCACGATAAGTATAAAAATGAAGAAGTTTCTACCATAGATGGTGTAAAGATTGATTTTGAAGACAATTGGGTACATTTAAGAAAATCCAACACAGAGCCTATTATTCGTATTTATACTGAAGCTCCAAGTCAAACAGAAGCGGATGGTCTTGCAGACCGAATTATTGGAGAAATAAAGGAGATAGCTGGGCTTTAAAACTTAAACTCTGTTGGAACTTTGTCCCTGTGTTTCCAACGTCTGTGTGTCCATAAATAGTATTGCGGCGCTTCTTTTATTTGTTGTTCTGTAAGGCGTAGAAAGGCATCCGTAATTTCATGTTCTTTAGTCTTCTTTCCAGATGTTGTGATTGGAATAAATTCCGCATTGTAAAAACCACGCTTTACCTTAGTGACTTTTAAAAAGACTGCTGCCAAATCAAACTTTCTGGCTAGGGTTTCCACACCAGTATGGATGGGTACGGTAATACCCATAAAATCTGACCAATACTTAGTGTGCGATATTTGTGGCGATTGGTCACTTACCATGCCAAAAACCCCTTTTATTCCTTCTTTCTGATTCCTAAGAACCGTTTTTACGGTCTCTTGTTGTATAATAAGTTCTGTGTTCCATTTGCTTCTCACTTTTTTTATCAGTCTATCAAAATACTTGTTCCCCACTTTTTGATACACGGCGTATCCTTTGGCATTGGAATGAAGACTAAGACTTACATTCCATTCCCAATTGGCATAATGCGCACAGGGAATCAATATTGTTTTTTCTTTTTCAATCTCTTTTAAAACATCAATATTGACAATGTTGTACCTTTTTTTTATTTCTGAGGGAGACATGCCCATAGGCTTTATCATTTCTAGAAAAGTATCGCACAAATGCCCATAAAACTGTCGCTGTATTGTTTTTAATTCTGCCTCTGTTTTCTCTGGAAAAACCAATTTTAAATTGTTCCAAACTACTTTTTTTCTATAGCCAAAAACAGTATAGACCAAAAAGAAAATAAAGTCCGAAAAGAGATATAAAAGTTTAAAAGGTAATTTGGAAATCAACCATAAAAGTGGATATGCCAAAATGTAAATAACTAGCTGCATTCTAATAAAAAGTATGGGCAAATATAGCTATATTTGAGACCAAACCTTGAATGTATCATGAATTTGCACGCTGCCACTATTGCTATTATTGCTGCCAATGTACTTGTTTCCTTAAAAGGCTTTAACGACAATCTATTTTTTAATAGATATAAGTTTGAAATTGGCCCAATAAAAGCTGGGCAAAAGGAACGCATGGCCACATCTGGGTTTTTGCATGTGGATATGTCCCATTTGCTGTTCAACATGCTTACGCTCTATTTTTTTGCCAATGTGGTCATTAATTGGTTCGGTCCAACCAAATTTGCTATTATATATTTAGTGAGTTTGTTGGCGGGTAGCTTATTGGCACTGTTTTTCCATAAAGATGAACCCTATTATAGTGCTGTAGGAGCAAGTGGTGCGGTAACGGGAATCTTATATGCCGCAATTTTATTGCAACCAAACATGCAACTAGGTATTATGTTTATCCCAATTCCTTTACCTGCCTACGTAATTGGTATCGGTTACTTGCTTTACTCTATTTATGGAATGAAAAACAAAGTGGGAAATATTGGGCACACTGCTCATTTTGGCGGTGCTATGGGGGGCTATGTAACTACCTTGCTTTTTAAGCCAGAACTACTGGTTACAGACACTTTAATGGTTGCTTTACTTGCAGTACCTATCATCATCCTTTTTGCCTTAGAAAAAATGGGAAAAATATAATATTTCTTCAAAAACGGCTCTAGCCCACATTTTTAGACTGGTTTACAACATTTTTTTGCCCTGTACCTGGGGGCTACGTTATATTTATTGCCATATTTAATTAAACCTACTTTAAGATGAAGAAGATTTCTTTACTGCTGATGGCCGTAACAATGTTGATTATTTCCTGTTCGGATGAAACTACTATTTTTCACGATCCTTTAACCGATGAGTCTAGTGTTAGCGTAGAAGCTAGTGAACAAGTACTAGAAAATAGTATAGTTTTTGACAATGCTGGTGTAATAAGTATTTTTGAAGAAGATAAAGCTACCGGAAAATTCTCTAAAGCCGGTGAGGAAGAATTAGCTGGAGACTATCCACTTACATTGGTTGCACAAGTTGCTCCACCTTCTTTTAGTGGCGGTGAAAATCTTACAGCTACACATGTACACGTAGTAGGAAACTTTGCTTATGTTTCTTATAACACTGTAAATGCAGTTTATGCTGGGGGTCTAGATATTATAGATGTTAGTGACCCAAATAATCCAAGAGTTTCATCCAGACTTTATTATAGCAATGCAGATATAAATTCTTTAAAATATGACAACGGA
Organism: Saonia sp.; assembly: GCF_056326165.1. Taxonomy (NCBI): domain Bacteria; kingdom Pseudomonadati; phylum Bacteroidota; class Flavobacteriia; order Flavobacteriales; family Flavobacteriaceae; genus Saonia; species Saonia sp. Next base: position 99,020 of record NZ_JBWFBN010000011.1, on the reverse strand, counting down.
TATGTTTATGCCGTTGGTGGAGTAGATGCAGACTTATCAGTAAGAGCAACATCTAATTCTTTCTTAGCAAAAGTACCTGTCGTTAATGGAAGGTTCGACACTAATAATATTAGCTATGGTTTTCACCAAGGTTTTGTTAGTACAGATGTTGAAGTTACTAATAATACCGTATTGGTAACTAGTGGTAAAGATGGTTCTTTAACTGTTTATAATAAAAGTGACCTAGAAATTTTGGAAGAAATTCCATTTGCAGATTTGCGTTCAGTAGCACTAAAAGATGACAAAATTGCTGTATTAGATGGTAGCAAAGGTGTTAGTATTTTAGACCAAAGCTATGGTTTGATTAGAGAAATAGGTATTGATACTGATTTTGGTATAGCAAAGCGTACGATAGACTTTTCTGGAAATAAAATTATTGTATCTGAAGGAGCAAAAGGAGCTGGAGTATATGATTATACTACAGGGACATTTTTGGAATATGTACCTATATTGATAAATCCAGAAGGTGTTGACCAATCTGATATTGTGACCAATGCAGTAGCAGTCAACGAAAATGTGGTCTTAATGGCTAACGGAGGAGCTGGACTTTGTCTTTCTGAAGAGCAAAATGACAATACAGATTTAGTAGGTATTGTAGAACTAAATGGTTCAATCAACTTTGTGGAAACTAAAGACGATTATGTTTTTGCAGCTTCTGGTAAAGAAGGTTTGCAAATTATAAAAATGAACAAACCAAATGAAAGCTTAGAGACTAAATGTGAAGGGGCTGAAAGATATAGAGGAAGTTCTTGGCTAAATGTAAACCAGGGCGATGTATTGTCATATAGTGGTTATACTAGGCTTAATGGAATCAATATAGGAGGAAGCTTATTGTTATGTGGATCATGGACTGTAAGGAACGATGTAAACATGAACAGTGATGGACTATTTGAGATGAGTGGAACATTGGCTGTAGGTAGAAATTATAGTAGAAAGAATATTGTTATAAACCAGGGAGCTACCTTTAGAGTAGAAGGAAACCTTACAATCTACGGTGACTTAATACTGAACGATGGCGCAACCTTAGAATTTGTTGGAAGTGATTCCGTAGTTGATATTTTTGGATCGGTTCACAAAAATGGAGATGTTACCGTAACGGGAACTTTTGATGATGTAAGAAATAAGTTTTAACCAACCGCTTAATATAAAAATAAAAAAGCCCGAGACTATTTAGTTTCGGGCTTTTTGTTTATTTATGATGTTTTTACTGTAAAAGCTCAGCCATTTTTTCTTCCAAAGCTGGGCCTCGTAAATCCCTAGCAATGATTACACCGTTTTCGTCTAATATAAAAGTCGCTGGAATTGCATTGACATTATACAATGCAGCTATTTCATCAAAATAATTTACATTGGAAACATGATTCCACACCAGACCATCATCGTTAATGGCCTTAATCCAATCTTCCGCTTTTCTATCTAAGGAAACACCAAGAATGTTTAAGCCTTTTTCATGGTATTTATTATAAACATTTACAACATTTGGATTTTCTGCCCTGCATGGTTTGCACCAAGCTGCCCAAAAGTCAATAATAGTCACTTTACCCAAAACATCGTGTAACGCAAGTTTCTCACCCTCAGGGGTAGGAGCAGAGAAGTTTGGAGCTACGGCACCTATAGTGGTAGTTTCACTTTTTTTTAATTTATCCATCAGAGATTTACCAACACCTGTGGCTTTAATTTCTGGTGATAAGGCTTCATACATTTCTCTTAATTCATCTTCTGGCAAGGCTTTTGCACCTAAAGCTTTGTCTATTAATAAGGCGGTTATTAATGCATTGGGGTTGTTTTTAATAAAATCAAGTTCAAAATTCTTTGCTTCTTCCTGTAATTCAAAATACTCATCACGTAAAGAAATCATAGTGGCTGTGTCTCTGGCAGATTGAGCATTTCTCATATCGTTTTGCATAGATACCACTCTGCCAGACATTGCTCTAGAGCTTTCCAGATAATCAGCAAAAATGTCATTTTGTAAAGTCCCTTTTATTTTTGCAAATGCAATACTGTCCTTTTGCGCTTCTAATACAATCTCTCCATTTTCTAAAATAACAGGTATAAACCCTCTTAGTTTGTCAATAGCTATATAATGTACCTCTGGTGATTCTTGTATCCCTCCGGTAAACAGGAATTTTCCATTCTCTACGGTGGCAGTATCAATATCAATAGGTGGTTTGTTTCCTTCGGATTTTTTTAAATACACCATAGTGCCTTCTTCCAGCTCTCCTGTTAAAGTACCATCAATTGAAAAACCTTCAGGAGTGCTATTACATGCCATAAGCACTGTTATGGCACTAAAAAATAATACAAACTTTCTCATTATTTATTTTATTAAGATGTAAAGGTACTTATATAGGAATAATAAAAAAAGCCGTTGATAGAAGTCAACGGCTTTTTTTAAAGAGTATATATTTTGTTAAAATTGATACCGAATTCCCAAGGCTATGTCAAAATCAAATCCATCATCAAATCCATCATACCCTACAAGGCCAATTTCTGGTCTAAAATCAAGAGAAATTAACAATGGTATATCAAAATTATATTCGACTCCAATATCTCCTGCACCAAATATAAAAAGGCCATCCTCTGCAGGAGTAGAGAAATCAACATTTCCAAGTCCCCCACCAACACCATAGAACCAATTAAAGTTACCGTCTAGGGCATGTACCCATTGGTAGACTCCAGCTAGTTTAAATGCATCAAAATCACGATGGTCTCTCCATCCAAGGTCAACTTCCAATCGGTTGTAACGACCAATAGATTTTTGATACGAAATTTCCGCACCAAAACCATCACTATCTCCCATACGTAGACCTAGCGCATGGTCAGAGATTTCTTGCGCACCAACAGATGCAGCGGTTAAAAAAAGAAAGAAGGTAAATACTTTTACAATTTTCATAGTTTCTGTTTTAATTAGTAAATATCAGTATTTTGTTTTATGTCTGAGACAATAAAAACTTAAATTTGTGTCCAAAAATTGTTCCAAGTTGGATAAATATTTATTAAAAAGTTTAGAAAAGGAATTAGAAGGCGAGTTGTTGGCCGATGATTTATCCACTACATTGTATGCTACAGATGCCTCTGTGTATAGAAAAACACCTGTTGCCGTTTCTTATCCAAGGACAACAAACGACATAAAAAAACTTATACATTTTGCCAACAAACATAAGGTTGGGCTTATTCCTAGAACAGCTGGCACTTCTCTGGCAGGACAATGTGTCGGTGATGGCATTGTTGTAGACGTGTCCAAACATTTGACCAGAATCATTGATTTAGATGTAAATAAAAAGCAAGTTAAAGTTCAACCAGGAGTAATTAGGGATGAGCTAAATCAATATTTGGCCCCACATGGACTATTTTTTGGACCTAATACTTCTACATCTAATAGATGTATGATTGGGGGCATGGTTGGTAATAATTCTTCTGGAACCACATCCATTCAATATGGGGTAACAAGAGATAAGCTAGTTGCTTTAAAAACTATCTTGTCCGATGGCAGCGAGGTGGAGTTTAAATCACTATCAAAGGCTGAGTTTAATAAAAAAACGAACCTCCAATCTCTTGAAGGAACTATTTATGATAGCATACATAAAGAACTATCAAATAAAGAAATACAAAAAAATATTTTCAAAGAATTTCCCAAACCTGAAATTCATAGAAGAAATACAGGTTATGCCGTAGATGAGCTGTTAAAAAATGATATTTTTAGTGATGAAAGTGGAGAAATTAACCTTTGTGATTTACTAAGTGGTAGTGAGGGAACATTGGCTTTTTCAACTGAAATTACATTGCAATTGGATGACTTGCCCCCTAAACTTTCGGCAATGGTGGTTACCCACTATAAAACTTTAGAGGATTGTTTAAGTGATGTTGTCCCTGTGATGGAGCATAGCTTGCACACCTGTGAAATGATGGACAAGGTTATTTTGGATTGCACCAAAAATAACAGGGCTCAATTGGCTAATCGTTTTTTTGTTGAAGGTGACCCCGCTGGCTTGTTAATGTTGGAAGTGAAGGCGGATTCTGAAAAAGACTTGCAAAAACAGTTAAATGATTTATTAAAAAGCATAGGCGATTCTGGTCTTAGCTATGCAAACCCTATTCTTAAAGGCGCGGACATTAATAAGGCAATTGAACTTAGAAAAGCTGGCCTTGGTCTTTTAGGGAACATGGTAGGCGATAGAAAAGCTGTTGCTTGCATTGAGGACACGGCAGTGGCTTTAGTTGATTTGAAAGATTTTATAGGTGAGTTTTCGCAGATAATGAAAGGGTATGACCAACAAGCTGTTTATTATGCCCACGCTGGTGCTGGCGAACTGCATTTGAGGCCTATTTTAAATTTAAAGAAGAGTGATGATGTCGGCTTGTTTAGAGCTATCACTACGGATGTTGCCAAGTTGACAAAAAAGTACAGAGGTTCTTTTAGTGGAGAGCATGGAGATGGTATTGTACGAGCAGAATTTATTCCGTTAATGATAGGAGATGAGAATTATGAGCTTCTAAAACGCATTAAATCTTACTTTGATCCTAATAACATTTTTAATCCAGGAAAGATTGTGAACGCTTTTCCTATGGATGAGTCTCTTAGGTATGCAATTGATAGGGAGGAGCCCACGATTGATACTCTTATGGATTTTTCGGATAGCGAAGGAATTCTTAAAGCTGCGGAAAAATGTAATGGCAGTGGTGATTGTCGTAAGACCCACCATATGTCTGGCGCAATGTGCCCAAGTTATCATGCTACCAAGAATGAAAAGGACACAACTAGGGGTAGAGCAAATGCGTTGAGGGAATTTTTAACCACTTCCGAAAATGCAAATAAATTCAACCAACCAGAATTAAAAGAGGTGTTTGATTTATGCCTTAGTTGCAAAGCATGCTCTAGTGAATGCCCTAGCAATGTAGATGTAGCAACATTGAAGGCAGAATTTTTATATCAATATCAAGAATCAAATGGGTATTCTTTTAGAAGTAAATTGTTTGCTCATAACACCAAGATTAATAGAATAAATAGTAAAATAGCTGGGCTTGTTAATGCGGTATATAGATCAAAAGGCGTTGGTAGTTTTATAAAAAAGTCTAGCGGTGTAGCCGTTGAAAGAACCCTTCCTTTTGTTTCAAGTTTTAATTTTGATAAATACTTACAAAAATCTAATAATCAAATAAATAAAAATAACAATAAAGTAATTCTATATATTGATGAATTTACCCAGTACATGGATGTGGAATTAGGTAAAGATGCCATAGAGGTATTAGTGAAATTAGGTTACAATGTAGAGCTTTTTTATGCTGAAAGCGGTAGAACATATCTTTCCAAAGGGTTTTTAAAGCAAGCTAAAAAATTAGCTGAAAAGAATGTTGTAAAATTAAGCCAATTAGCTGACCAGGGGTATCCCATTCTTGGTTTGGAACCAAGTGCTATTTTAACTTTTAGGGATGAATACAAAAGATTGGTCGGGGATGTTGAAGTGGTAAATAAGATTGCAAAGCATTCTTTTTTAATTGAAGAATTTTTTGCTTCAGAAATAGAAAAAGGAAAGATAACATCAGATTGCTTTACGAAAGAGTCAAAAATCGTAAAAATTCACAATCACTGTCATCAAAAGGCACTGTCCAATCAAAAAGTAACTTTTGATATGCTGAATCTACCAGAGAATTACTCGGTTTCAATTATTTCTTCGGGTTGTTGTGGTATGGCAGGTTCTTTTGGGTATGAAAAGGAACATTATGAGGTAAGCATGCAGGTAGGGGAATTAAAATTGTTTCCGGCTGTACGTAAAAGTGATGAAGGTGTAGTTATAGCTGCCAATGGAACAAGTTGTAGGCATCAAATTTACGACGGGACTAAGCGTATCGCCCAACATCCTATTACAATTTTTAAAGAGGCTTTGCTTTAATCAAAAGCTGCATCACCTTCCTTTTCCTTTTCCTTTTCCTTTTCTTTTATGTTTGTGGGTTCTTTGGTGATAGCAGAAATAAGGTCCTGTATATCTAGGTTTTTTAAATCATCATCAACAAAGAAGGGAAGCAATTTGTCATGGTTGTATCTATATATTTTCCAGCGTTTAAAGGAGTATTCTAGTGCAGTTAGGTTTTCCACCCAATCACCGGAATTTAGATAGGTACAGCTGCCATTTCTGTTCTCGTAAATTTCTTTTTTTGGTTGGTGTATGTGTCCGCAAATAACATAATCATACCCATTCTCAATAGCTAAATCTGCTGCAGTTTTTTCAAAATCACTTATGTACTTTAAGGCACTTTTCACCCCGTTCTTTATTTTCTTGGACAGGGAGTACTTTTCTCTTCCCAATTTTGAGAGTGCCCAATTCACTACTCGGTTGATAAGGATTAACAAATCATATCCATATCCGCCTAGCTTAGCCAACCATTTTGCATTTTGAATGGAAACATCAAACACATCACCATGGAAGAACCATGCTCTTTTCCCATCTAGATTCATGGTAAGCTTATTGACAATTTTAAAGTTCCCCATGGATGTGTCAGTAAACTTCCTAAGCATTTCGTCATGGTTACCTGTTATGTAATATACTTCAGTACCATTAGAAGCCATCCCAATGACTTTCTTCAATGCTTTTAAATGCGAAGGAGGAAAGTAACGCTTGCTAAACTGCCAAATGTCTATTATGTCTCCATTTAATATCAATTTATTGGGCTTTATACTGTTTAGATAGGCTATGAGTTCATCTGCATGACAACCATAGGTGCCTAAATGCACATCGGATATTACGGCTACCTCTAATTTTCTTTTCCTCAACAGATATATTTTTTACAAAATAAACCTATGGGTATAAATTTATCATGAAGTTGAAATCAAATATTGATAAGCATATGGTTAAGTAATCATCATGTAGATTGATGTATGTTAAGCCAATATTAAGAAAGGCGTAATTTTGGTTTGCAATAATTTAAAAATTACCTTTGACACAAATACAAATTAATGGCAGGAAATTCTTTCGGAAATCTTTTTAAACTTACCACTTTTGGTGAATCGCACGGAGTGGCAATTGGTGGTGTGTTAGATGGATGTCCTGCTGGTTTGGAATTGGATTTGGATGCGATACAATTGGATTTGAACCGTAGAAAACCTGGTCAGTCCGCAATTGTTACACAAAGAAAAGAACCCGACACGGTTGAATTTTACTCAGGACTTTTTGAAGGGAAGACCACAGGGACACCAATAGGCTTTGCTATACACAACACCAATCAAAAATCTAAAGATTACGGACATATCAAAGATTCGTACAGGCCATCACATGCCGATTATACCTATGATCAAAAATATGGTTTTAGAGATTATAGAGGTGGCGGACGTAGCTCTGCAAGAGAAACAGCAAGTAGGGTAGTAGCTGGGGCTATTGCTAAGCAGTTTCTAAAGAATATTAAAATAAACGCCTTTGTTTCTCAAGTAGGCGCCTTGAAACTGGATAAAAACTATACCCAACTAGATTTGTCTTTAACGGAATCTAATCCAGTACGTTGTCCAGATGCTGCAACGGCTTCCAAAATGGAGGAGTATATAAAGGGAATTAAGAAAGAGGGCGATACGGTTGGCGGAGTTATTACTTGTGTACTTCAAAATGTTCCTATAGGATTGGGAGAGCCTGTTTTTGATAAATTGCATGCCGATTTAGGAAAAGCCATGTTGTCCATCAATGCTGTAAAGGGATTTGAATATGGTAGTGGTTTTGCTGGCGTAAGCATGAAGGGTAGTGAGCACAACGACCAATTTAATCCTGATGGTTCTACAAAAACAAACTATAGTGGAGGCATTCAAGGTGGTATAAGTAATGGAATGGATATATACTTTGACATTGCTTTTAAACCGGTTGCTACTGTTATCCAAGCCTACGAAACCATTGATAAAGAGGGTAATATTGTAAAAACCCAAGGAAAAGGAAGGCATGACCCATGTGTTGTTCCAAGAGCGGTGCCTATTGTAGAGGCAATGGCTGCTTTGGTTTTGGCAGATTTCACTTTACTGCAAAGAACAAATAAATTATAATAGTTCATTTAGGGCTTTTCACTCCAAAATAGTATCTTTCTATCCTAAAATAGGTATATGAAGAAATTGGAACTGCATTGGAAGATTCTAATAGGAATGCTTCTTGGGATTGTATTTGGTTATGCAATGACTCAAATTGGATGGGGAAAAGATTTTGTTCTTGATTGGATAAAGCCTTTTGGGACCATATTTGTTAAGCTATTAAAACTTATAGCCATCCCTCTAATACTTGCTTCGCTGATTAAGGGAATATCGGACTTAAAAGATATTTCCAAGTTTAGAAACATTGGACTTAGAACTATTATCATCTATATATGCACAACCATTGTTGCTATTGTATTAGGTCTTTTGCTTGTAAACGTATTACAGCCTGGAGAAGGTATTTCTGAAGAGACCATTGCTAAGCTTACGGAAACCTATGCAAATGATAGTGGGGTTGTTTCAAAAATGGAAGAGGCCGCGCGACAAAAAAGTGCTGGCCCACTTAAGTTTTTAGAGGACATGGTACCAGATAACGCTTTGGCCGCTATGACCAATAATAAAATGATGCTTCAGGTAATTTTCTTTACCATTTTCATGGGCATTTCTATGCTGTTGATTGGGGAGAAAAAAGCAAAACCACTAAAAAAGTTTTTTGACTCGCTTAATGATGTTGTATTAAAGATGGTGGATTTAATTATGCTAACCGCACCTTATGCAGTCTTCGCATTACTAGCAAATGTCATAGTTTCATCTGGTGACTCCGAACTGTTGCTTGCCTTGCTAAAATATGCAGGAGTGGTTGTATTAGGTCTTTTCTTAATGATAGTCTTTTACTGCATTGTAGTTTCTACGGCAACTAAAAAGAACCCATTTTGGTTTTTAAAACAAATAAGCCCAGCGCAATTACTAGCTTTTTCAACCAGCTCCAGCGCCGCTACCTTACCAGTAACTATGGAAAGGGTAGAGGAGCATATAGGAGTGGATAAGGAAGTATCCAGTTTCGTCTTACCAGTAGGAGCAACAATTAATATGGACGGCACAAGCTTGTATCAAGGAGTTGCGGCTGTGTTTATTTCACAAGCCTTAGGGTTTGATTTGACCTTGAGCGATCAACTTGTAATTGTTTTAACTGCTCTGTTGGCATCAATTGGTACCGCAGCGGTTCCTGGAGCTGGAATGGTTATGCTGGTCATTGTGTTAGAAGCTGTTGGCTTCCCTGCAGAAAAACTAGCTATAGGATTGGCACTTATATTTGCCGTGGACAGACCGTTGGATATGTTTAGGACGGTAGTAAACATTACAGGTGATGCAACGGTTTCTATGGTTGTTGCAAAATCCGTCGGGAAATTAGGGAAACCAAATGTAAAAAATTGGGATGACCATTTGGATGAAGTAAAATAATGGTAAACAAACAGAAGATGAATATTTGTTTTTTAATGTACCCGTGGGAAGATATAGATCCCGAAAATGACACAAGTTTAACATTGATACATGAATGTGTAAAGCGCAATCATGGAGTGGCTATTTGCAGCCCAATGAATTTAACAATCAGAAATAGTGTAACCAATGCCTTTTGCACAGTTGTTAATAGGATGGAGAAGGTTCCTAATAGCATGAAATCCTTTTATAAACAAGCAAAACTACGAGAAGAAATGCTGCCGCTAGCGGGTTTTGATGTGATTTTTATGCGCGCCAACCCGCCATTGGACCCCATTATGCTTAACTTTTTGGATTCAGTAAAAGATGATGTATTTATTATGAATTCGTTGCAAGGATTGCGAGAAGCAAATAATAAATTGTATACAGCGGCATTTGGGGATTCTCATAGTAACATCATTCCAGCTACCCATGTTTCTAAAAACAAGAACTATCTCATTAACCAGATTAAAGATTCCACTGCTGATAAAATGATATTAAAGCCATTGAACGGGTACGGGGGTTCTGGGGTGATATTGATTGAAAAGTCAGCGATGTCCAATATAAAATCATTATTAGATTTTTATGTAACTAACTCAGATGGAAGCTCTAATTATGTAATACTTCAAGAATACATTGAAGGTGCGGACCAAGGAGATGTTCGTATTTTATTACTTAATGGCGAACCTATTGGCGCTATGAGGCGTATTCCTGGATCAGATGACCATCGTTCTAATGTTTCCGCAGGTGGTTCTGTTGCAAAACATAATATGACCAAAGAAGAAAAGGCTTTGTGTAAACAAATAGGACCAAAGTTGGTTAAAGACGGTCTCTTCTTTGTTGGATTGGATGTTATCGGCGGAAAACTGGTTGAAGTAAACGTAATGTCGCCAGGTGGAATTTCTTATATGAACAAGGTGTACAAAACCAAAATTCAATCAAAAGTTATAGACTTTGTTGAAAGCAAGGTAATAGCCAAGCTGAATGCTTTTGATAGACGTTCTAGATTACGTAGTGAAGTAGAAAATGCATAGGCTTTCCATACAAGAAATCATTAAAAAAATAGAATCGCAACAGCATTTCGAAGCAGTTGCGGACGACTACTCATTTACCCTTAAAATTAAGGCTTACATACCCTACATATGTGGAGCTGTACATGACGGACATCAGTTTAGAAAATCACTTTGGGGAAATTGCACCCATACAGAGCATGAGCGTTGGTATGAAGAGGACCCTTGCACCAAAGAAATGGTGCAAACACACCCAATTGTCATAGCTGGCTGCGATAGTCGTTTCGTATACGATTTAAACAGAACACCTGAAAGTGCTATATATGACGATGCTTGGGGGAAACCACTATGGAAGAAAAAACTACCCCAAGAAGAGAAAGTGACCAGTATGCTACAACATACCAATTTTTACAAAGTCGTACATGCCTTGGTCCAAAAACTGGAAGAATTACATGGTAAAGTCATTGTTTTTGATATGCACAGCTACAATTGGAAAAGGTGGACAAAGCCCGTACCCACTTGGAATTTAGGAACGGCTAATATTGACAATGAAAGGTTTGGGAAAATTGCAAAATCATGGAGTGAAAAACTTGGAAAAATGATGTTTCCAAATGAAATTGAATCAACATCAAAAATCAATGATACTTTTCAGGGAAATGGGTATTTTTTAAAGTACATAACTCAGAATTTTAAGAACACTTTAGTTTTGGCTACAGAAATTTCAAAGGTTTATTGCGATGAAGAGACTGGTGTTATTTTTCCAGAAGTTGTACGTGCCGTAGAAGAACAATTAAAAGAACTTATACCTTTGCAGGTAGAAGAATTCCACAGTTCCATAGTATGATTTCAGAAAAAGAAGCACAAGAAGTCCGTCACACATATTCAGATTTATTTGAAATCGACGCCAATCTTGATCGATTGGTTAGGCGTATTGAATTGCTGACACATGTAAATCCTTTGAACAGTGAAAAGGAAAAGCACAAGTTTTTCGCATCCAAGTACTCAGAAAACCCAAGTTTTAAGTACCCAAAGTTAAAGTTTGACCCCTATAAACTCCATAGACTGTTCTTTTCACAGCGTTTGGAGCGCATTACAGACGATTACATAAGAGAACTCTACCAAGACGTTATCTATTACTACAGCAATATGATTCAGTGCATAGAAAGCATTGGAGAGGGTAAAAAGTTCTATTTTAATTCGCTTAGGGTCTATGGCACCCCCACGGAGAAAGATGTGCAAAATGCCAAATACATTCTGCATTATGCGGATGAAGCCCCAACAACGGACATGGAGACCGTTTTTACATCAGAAGAGGCCAAAGCTTATTTTGAGGACTTTGTAAAGCAATACGATTTTCCCTTAAAAATAAAGTTCTCCATACATATTGCTGCAGATGCTATGGTGAGCAACAGCTCACAGACCCTTTTGCTTAAGAAGAATGTCAAGTTCAGTAAGAACCAATTATTGACCTTGGTTAACCATGAAATAGGGGTGCACATGGTGACCACCTACAATGGATTGGAGCAACCCCTAAAGATTTTTTCAAACGGATTCCCCAAAAATGTAGAGACCCAAGAAGGTTTAGCTGTTTTTAGTGAATACATGAGTGGAGCCTTAACATTAAAAAGACTTAAAGAGTTGTCTTACAGGGTTCTGGCATCTGATAGTTTAATTAAAGGTTATAGTTTTTCAGATACGTTCGATTTAATCCATAATCAGTACAAACTCAATAGAAATGATGCTTTTTCCATTACATTGCGTGCGCATAGGGGTGGGGGGTTTACTAAAGATAGATTGTATTTAAGTGGGTTGAGAAAAATTTATAAGAGGTACAGAAAAGACGGGGATATGGATGTATTGCTGTCTGGCAAGGTGACATTGGAATACGAAGACCATATCAATTATTTAAAAAATTTGGGACTAGCAAAGGAAATTACACATCAAAATTTGGCATTTAAAGAGAACTTAAACTCCAATGCCGACCTTGATTTTATCCTGAAGAATTTAAAACAGTAATTTCCTGCGATTCGCCCTGTGTTATTTCAATTTAAAATTGGTGCTACTGGGCAATTCAAAGCCCTCAAGATAAAAATAAGGGATAGAGGCCAAAAGATGGTCAAAAATATCCGCCATAATATATTCATAGTTTTCCCAACGCTTATCACTACTAAAGGCATAGACTTCTATCGGCAAACCTTGTGTAGTAGGGGCAAGTTGCCTAACCATAATCATCATTTCCTTGTTAATTCCTGAATGCTGATTTAAATAGGCATCAATATACTTTCTGAAAACACCAATATTGGTCAGGTTTCTTCCGTTCACCATCAAATTTTTATCAATAGTGTTTTGTTCATTGTACTGATTGATATCTACTTGTTTTTTATCCAGATACTTGGCTATTAAGCTAATTTTTCCAAGTTCATTGATGTCATCTTGACTAAGAAATTTTATACTTTCCTGTTTAATTAACAAAGCCCTCTTTATACGCCGCCCTTCGGAATTGGTCATTCCTCTCCAGTTTCTGAACGAATCGGAAATCATGGCATAGGTTGGTATGGTAGTAATGGTCTTGTCAAAATTTTGAACCTTTACTGTAGCTAGGTTTATTTCAATAACATCTCCATCTGCACCATATTTGTCAAAAGTAATCCAGTCACCAATGCGTACCATATCATTGATAGAAACCTGTATACTGGCCACGAATCCCAATATGGTATCACGAAAAATCAGTATAATTACCGCTGAGGCCGTACCTAATGCAGTTAAGAACTTCCATAACTCTATACCTGTAACTATTGAGAAGGCATAAAACATACCAATGGCCCACGAGAAAATCATAAAGACCTGGATATAACTATCTATAGGCTTATCCTTAAGGCTTGGAAACGTTTTAAGGTAGTCTTTAAACGTATTCAGCACACTCTTGATAACCCAAAGAAAAAGAACAATACCAAATACCTCTATTCCCTTTAAAATAACATTTTCCGCTATAGGAAAATCGCGAAATATATTGGGAATTGCCTTATAGGCCAAAAGAATTGGAAAAATATGCGCTATGTTCCTTGGCACCTTGTTTTTGACCAATAAATTGTCAAAGTTGGTTTTGGACGCAATGGATAGCCGGTTAAAAATACCTATGATGATTTTCCTAACTAAAAAATCCAATACAAACATGGTCAATAGGGTTGCCAATAGTAAAACAAACATGTTTATATATGCTGCCCATTCTTCGGACAAGCCCTTACTGGCCAAAAAATCATAGATCCAATGAGATATTTTATTCATCTGATACTGTTTTAGGGTTCATTATGGTTTAATGAACCCTAATTAGTGTATGCAAAACTAGTGGATTAAGAACGATTTAATACAATTGTTTTAAAGAGAAATATTCCTATACTTTGGATATTTCACTTGAAAAGAAAAGGATTCTTTTTGGGTTTCTTTACTAGTTAACTTCATTTTCCATGTTAGAAGTCCCTTCTTCTTATCATATTCCGCATTGTATGTCTCAATATCATCTACTTTAATTTCCTTATTCTGTGATAATGGAATTCTGTCCATCAATTTTAGGTCAATAGTAATGTTTTTGTTGTTTTTCACTTCCAAATCATAGGTTCTGTCCAAAATTCTTGTGCCGCTGGTAAAAGATTTGCTCTTAAAGTTCTTGTTCTGTTTTCTTTCCACAGTTATGTTGGGGTCTATGCCGAGGGAAACAATCATTTCTTTAGTAGTAGTGTATGGGTCTATGGCGGTTTTTCCTGCATAGCCACCTTCAAAGTACAGGTTGGCCTCACCTGGCAATAGGTTAAACTGCTCCCAATCGTTGAACATGGCGGTAAGAAATACATTTTCATTGAGAACAGGCGCAGCAAAGTATTCGTATTTGGCATTCAATTGATGCGTATTGATCTCTATGGCAGTAATATCCCCATCCGATGCAATGGAGTAGGTTTTTTTAATTTTGAATTCCGTACTGGTCATACTATCGCTGGCATTACTTTTTTTAGTGGTAATGACCACTACACCATTATTTCCCTTGTTTCCGTACAGTGCAGATGCGCTTTCACCTTTTAAAACTTCTATGTGTTGAATTTCATTTTCATCCAAGTCCCCTTCCATAAAACCATCCATGGGAATACCATCAACAATATAAAGAGGAAGTTTTGGTTCTGGTGATTTTGTTCTGTAAGAGGAGGATGGGCCTCTTACAGAGATTCCAGCTGCTCTACCTTGTACAATTTGTTCAGAACTTACGGTACTTACTGCTCCAGTTATATCTGACCTACTACTGGATCCATAGGCAGTAACAACCACTTCTTCAAGCATTTGTACATCTTCATCCAAGCGAATGTTCATGATAGAGGAATAAATAGGTAATTGCTTGCTGCTAAAACCAAAATAAGAAAACTCTAATTCTTGTCCTTCGGCAACTTCAATGGAGTATTGACCGTCAAAATCCGTTGTGGTGCCATTTGTTGTGCCTTTTACAACAACATTGCATCCAGGTAGTGGTAATCCAGATTCATCAGTAACCATTCCAGTAACTTGTTTTATCATGGGATTATAGGCATATCCTTGTTTTTTGGAGGTTGGCGCATATCTTTTTTGATAACCGTTTACAAAATTTAAATATTTTGTTCCAACAATTGGTTTTGCAATATTTATATTGGGGTTGCCTGTAGATAGCGTTACCCTCACATCGTCCCAGTCCATTCCCGTTTTTTGATATACATGTGCTTTGTATGTTAATTGCAGGGGATCGTTTATTTTTTTTGATTTGATGTCATAGGTGGGAATCCATCCTGCGTCTTGTACCGAGTATGATAAAATTAAATTCAAGGAGGCTGGGATAGGGGAGTCAAATGTTATTGATATTTTTCCTTGTTCTTTTACGGGAGCATTGTTTATTTCGGCCATTTGATTTTGGTGCGCCCTAATATTGGCCTTAATGGCATTTATTTTAAGGTTATTCTTAAAGATTTCATTCTTGATTTGGGTGATACGTTCACGGTAATAGGTACTTACCTGCTTTACTTTTTCCAAATCCAAGTCTTGGGTCCTAGAGCTTATAGCTCTATTTGCGGTAATGACCAATTCTTCCTCTTCCAAACCCACATTCTTGTTTTTTAAAAGGGCAATCTCCATTTCCAGGCCTTCAATGATGTTTGTCAAGGACTCAATTTCTGGATTGTCCTTGGATTTTATTAAGTAATCCATATCATAATCCATGGACAGAATGGAAACATACTGCAAACCTGATATTTGAATACTGCTTTCATCAATTTTTGGTGAAAGTCCAACAAAGTCAATCTTGCTGATGCCAGCTTTTATGTTATAGTTGGCGGAACGGGTAATTTGTGCACTATTTAGGTACACAGTTACCTCTTTTATTTTGGATGGAATTTTAATATCGTTCCCAAAAACGAAAAGAGGGCAAAGGATGAGTAAAAGAATTAGATTTTTCATGTTTTTTGGTTTTAAAGTTGTTCAAACCTAGCTTGGGAATAGGTATTTTAAAACCAATAGTGTGTAAAGTATGACTTCTATTGAGGGAAGTGTTTCTTTTGGTGAGTCAGTCTAAAAACTTAGCCTTTAATTCTGGTGTAGGTATCATACATGCCTCTTTTTTACCGTACCATTTGTACCTGTTCTTGGCGACAAAATCGTATACGATATTTCTTAATCTTACAGGAATCCAAGTAAATACAGTGGTTAAGCTCCATAGTCCGCCAAACTCCTTTACAATATTTAGAATAGCATCAGATTTGGTGAAGTAGGCAACACCGGGTTCAATCAAAATAATGGAATCTATTTCTGAAGTATCAATTCTGCGTTCTTTTAGCAATCTTTCGCCTGTTTCTCCCTGCAGGGCAGCGTAACGAAAGACATCTTTTTTGTCCCTTTTTATGACAAATTGTACAGAGCTATTGCACAGATTGCAAACACCGTCAAAAAGAATGATTTTTTTGTCCATTGCTTTCATATTGTCATTCTCGCGTATGCGGGAATCTTTTTCCACTGTACAAAGATACGGTGGATAACTTTAAAATGTCATTTCGACTTATAGGAGAAATCTCAATGGTAAAATATATCGCTGTTTAGATTTCTCAGTCATTTCATTCCTTCGAAATGACAATTACAGTTAGACCAACTTTTGTTGATTAGTTTTTTTTAGTGCATATTGTAACAAAAAATTACTTGTAAAATCTTCAACTCAAAAAAAACAATTATTTTTAGAATGAATTTAAAAACTATAAAAATGAAAAAAATCATCTATTTGTTCGTTTTAGGATTTGCCTTGACTTCATTGGTAGCATGCACTTCAGATTCTGAAGCTGATAACTTATATGAAGAATTAGCTGATGAAAATGCAAATACAAGGAATAATCAATGGCAATGAAGGGAACTAGACTATAATGTATTTAAAAATTGGTTTAAATCCACATTCTTATCCAGCTCCAATTTCTTTTTAAGTCGGTATTTAGATTTTAGAATACTATCAGGCAATACATTTAAGGTGGCTGCAATTTCCTTGGTGGTAAGGTTCATTCGTAAAAATGCCGCCAAGCGAATCTCTTTTTCGGATATATCTGCGTACAGTGTTTTCAACTTTTGGTCAAAATCATTATGCACATCGGCGAAATAGGTTTTAAATACTTCCCAATCTTTATCGGAAGCATTTTCTTTTTTTAATAGCATCACAATGCGTCTAAACTCCATTTTAAATTTCTCAGGAGAGTTTTTTATGCTCTCCAGATTTTCCATCAGTTCCTGAATGAAGGTGTTCTTCTGGACTAAATGCAAGGTTTGACTGGTCAATTCCTTTTGTTTATGTTCAATTTCTTGTTTGTAGATTTCCTCCTGCTTTTCACGGGCAATGCGGTTCTTTTTGATCCGTTGGCGATAGCCAAAAACAGAAAGTCCAAATAAGGCTAGGGCAGAGGCCATACCCCCGGCAAATAAACCTTTGGTGAGTTTGTCTACCTTTGCTTTTTCGTTTAGTGTATTGATTTCCTCTTCTTGTAAGGCTATTTCTGCTTCTTTTTGTTCCGTTTTGTAAATAGTCTGCAATTCATTTACCTTATTTTTCGTTTCCCTGCCATAAATGCTGTCATTTTGGATTTTAAAAAGTTCAAGATAAGCTAGTGCTTTTGATGTTTCACCTTTACCCTTATAGGCTTTATATAAATTCTCATAACTTCTGTTTATCCCTACTTCAATACTAATATTTTTGCTTAATTCTAGTGCTTGATTCGAATAATTTATAGATGAATCATAGTCTCTTTTTTCTAATTTTAACTCAGATAAATCAAGCAAAACAATTTGTTTGCTAAATTCAGAATTAATTTTCTCCGCAATTTTGAGGCTATTGAGATAAGTTTTCTCCGCAGCATTATAGTCTTTAGTAATAAACTGAATCCTTCCATATTCGTTCAAAGCTGTGGTCAATAGAATGGAATCTTTCATTTTTTGAGCTAAATAAATAGCTTTTTTAATATTTACTTCTGCACTATCTTTTTGAACAGGCTCTTTGGAATACAAAATGCTTAAACCCTCATGCGCTAGCGCTAAAGTATAATCGGAATTGTATTCCTGAAAAATTGGAATACATTCATAATAGTATTCTAGTGCCTCACTTCTATTATCTAAGGATTCATGAACACACGCTACTATATAGCATCCTTTTGCATACCCAACCTCATCCTTATGCTTTTTAAAAATTTCAGCAGATTTCAATCCATACTTAAGCGAAAGTTGAAAATAGCCTTGTTCCAAATAGATAGAGCTATTTAACAAATAAGAAGAACCAAGTTTTAAGGAATCTCCAATTGAAATCAGAACTTTTTCAGCCAACTTGTTGTAATAAACTGCGCTATCATATTTTGATTGATAGAAATAGTCCCTTGCAATATTGCTAGTAGCTAAAACTTCTTCCTTTTTAAAGTCATTTTCTTCAAATACTTTAGATGCTTTTTTTAACTCGTATGATGATTTGTCAAATTCACTTAATTGTGAGTAAATAGCACCTCGATATAAATGACCAAGCCCTATGCCTTTTGAATAATTCAATTGATTGGAAAGTTCCAATATTTGATTAGCATAATTCATTGATTTGTCTGTATCGTTATCGAGATAATATTTCCAAACCTTGGAAAGGATATCTATATGATTGGTATCTTTTTTTGACAGTTTAACTTCATTTAAAAGACTATCTATATTGGTAAATGACTGTGAATGGACATTCAATTGTATGCATACAATAGCTATGATTGATATGTATATCGTTTTTTTCATAATGCGTTTAAAAATTGGTTTAAATCAATTTCTTTATCCAATCCCAATTTCTTTTTAAGACGGTATTTGGATTTTAGAATACTGTCTGGTAACACATTTAGTGTAGCTGCAATTTCCTTGGTGGTAAGGTTCATTCTAAGAAAGGCCGCCAAACGAATCTCTTTTTCAGAAATATCAGAATATAGGGTTTTTAGCTTTTGGTCAAAATCATTGTGTACTTCTGAGAAGTAAGTTTTAAAGACTTCCCAGTCCTTGTCAGATGCATTCTCCTTCTTTAAGAGCATAACAATACGTCTAAACTCCATTTTAAACTTCTCTGGAGAGTTCTTTATATGTTCCAAGTTCTCCATAAGCTCTTGGATAAAAGTATTTTTTTGTACTAAATGCAGTGTCTGGCTAGCTAACTCTTTTCTTTTATGTTCAATTTCTTGTTTGTAAATTTCCTCCTGCTTTTCACGGGCAATGCGGTTCTTTTTCATCCGTTGTTTAAACCCAAAATACAAAAGACCGGAAACAGCCAAGAAAGTGAACATACCCCCTGCATAGAGCCCTTTGGTCAATTTGTCTACCTTGGCTTTTTCATTCAGAGTTTTAATTTCTTCTGTTTTTACAGCGATTTCAGCTTCTTTCTTTTCGGTTTCATATATGGTTTGCAACTCATTTATTTGCCTTGTTTTTGTGATTGAAAAAATGCTGTCGCTTATTAATCTTGAGCGTTTTAAATCCTGAATAGCTTGGCTTAGTGCTCCATTTTTTTCATGAGCCATAGCTCTGTTTTTTAGAGTGTTTTGTAATTCATTGGAAACTCCTATTGAATCAGATAGTTTAACAGCTCTATTTAACAGCTCAATGCCCTTATTATATTTTCCGGTCATGGAATATGCGAGACCAAGGTGAGAAAGGTCATTTGCTAAATTGTTGTCAGCTGAAGTGTTTTCGCCTAATGCCATACTTTTTTCTAGATATTCTATTGCTGTCTTATAATCTTTCATCGCTATATATTCACTTCCAATATTACCGTATGCTATTATTGCTGCTGATGGAAAATTATTTGACAAAGCAACTTGGAGACCTTCTTTGTATTTTTTTAGAGAATTGTCATGCTCATTCATGGAGGAATAGACATTACCAATGTCGGAAAGGGTATTGGCCAAAAACATATTATCCTCTAACTCTTTGTAGACTTTAGCAGCGTTATCAAAATAATCAATTGATTTTTCATAGTTGTCCTGTACATTGTGTAATTTGCCTAGGTTACGATATAAATCTGCTTTATGGTAAGTTGTTATTTGTAAAGTATCATACGTTTCAAGTGCTTTTTTATAGAATTCCATAGCTTTAGGATAATTTCCAAGTTCATAATAATGAACACCACTATCGCTTAATGCAGATCCGTACCGCAAATAATCTTTATCTACTAAATTAATTTTTGCAACACTGTCCATTAAAATTATGGCTGTTTTATAATCTCCTTCATGCGCATATAGTATGGAGAGGTTTTTAAGCGTACTTCTTATAAAAGAATCATCTTTGTTTTGTTCGGATTGCTTTAATGTTTTATTGAAATAAAACTTTGCAGAATCCATTTGTTGTAGATTAAAATGATGGTAACCAAGGTTAAAATCTCCTCTAAGTTTACCATGTGGGTAGTTTGCGTCGTTTGATATTTTTCTCATTAAAGAAATATAGCTCTTTGCCTTCTCTGAGTCATTATATATTAAAAGGTCTATGATATCATCCAGAAGCTCCACTCTTATTTCTATTTTTTCGGTGACTTCATATATGTTAAGTAGACTATCAACTTTTTTTTGATTTTGTGCATTGAGAAGCGCAGTAAAAAAGTAAAAAAGAATAAAAACTAAGAAAAGAGTTCTTTTTTTCATGGTTTGTTAGGTTTTTTACTAAGATAAACCATAAAAAATGTCAAAAAGGGCTTGTCCATACTTTGTCCATACTTTTTTGGAGTCAACATTGAATAAAAATAAAATTAATTAACTGTAAAACAATAAGTTACGTGTTTTTTATAAAAACAAGGATTTAGCCTGTCCATGGTGTATTTCATCGATTTATATAATAATTGTCCATGTTTTGTCCATGGACAATATTAGGTAAGGGCTTGACTTGAAGATAGTTTTGGGGTGTTGAACCTTTAAAACCACAAAATTTATGAAAACAAGTAAAGTAATTTTAAAAAGATTTATGCTGCTAACAGTTGTTTGTATGGTACTAACAGCCTGTAGCAAAGATGAAAATGATACTGGAATCATTGATGACGACAATCCACCAGTAGGTACAAACCTCACTTTTGACTCTGTAATCGGCCAAGGAGGGGAATTCCAAGAAGTGCCCCAGTCTAGAACCGAAGAAACCCTTGAAGAAGGAGAAGAATATCCAGAGGACTATATAACAGACACTGGTTCGGAGACAGAAACCTTAAGATATATATGTAAATCAAGAACGGTTAGTGTTACAGATGGTACAGGAGAATTTCAGACTTTGGGCGGAGTAGCATCTGAAATTTACCCAGGTGCCCTACTACAAGGCAAGACCATAAATAATGTAAAGCCACAAGCAATACCATTGAAAAGAGCTGGCGGTAGCATTTCGTACAATTTAAACGATGGAAATTTAAAAGCATCCCAAGACTTGGATGAAATGAGCGAGTCTCAAGTGAGACAGGCAATGAACAATATTATCTCCGGTAGTAGTGGCGTTGTTCCGTCAAATTTCGTTTTAACCTATGAAAATGTGTTTTCTGAAGAACAGCTTGCACTAAAAATGGGACTTTCTTACGAAGGATATGGTATTAAGGCAGAAGGTAAGTTATCATTTAGCACTGAAAGCACATATAATAGAGTACTGGTAAAATTGAATCAATCTTACTATGATATCAGTTATGACTTTCCAACAAGCTATGATGATGTTTTTGATGAAAGTGTTACACCTGAAGATTTAGACAAGTATATTCAAGCAGATAATCCTGCAACCTATATTAAAAAGGTGACCTATGGTAGAATTTTCTATATGTTGATAGAATCTACCTCTTCATTGGAGGAAATGAACACGCAAATATCTGCTTCGTATGACGGTTTTAAAAATGATATAGAAGGTAATCTTGAAGTTGATACAATGAAGAAGATGGAAAACCTAAAGGTAAAGGTGATTGCTTACGGCGGTGATTCTCAAAATACATTTGCAAGTTTAGGTGAGACAAATGTAGAAGCTTTGGCAAATATGTTGGCAGCAAGTACAGACATAAGAACAGCACTACCTCTTTCCTATGAAATATACTCATTAGCAGACCCATCAAAACAAGTAGGAGTTAATATTTCGACTGAAATGGAAATTGTGGAGTGTGATTTAAAGGGGGTTCTTCCTCCACAAGGCTATAGTAATCTTGTTGAACTCTTTGATGATGGTATAGGAGCAGCAACGGCAGTGGCTGGCTCTAACTCAATACTCTTTAATGGTGCTGGTACGGAATATGTTTGCTTTAATGGTAATACGGGAGCTATTTCACAAAAATTTTCAATAAAAGATGCTAATGCTCCTTTGGGGGTCATACAATACGATGCTGTGAGTGCAGGTTTACTTTATATACCTGGCGAAATTTGGCTGTATGATAAAGAAAGTTTAGAGTTTGTGATATTTAAATTTGACCCAGCACCTTATGCAGGAAACAGCAATACTATTCCCAACTCCTATATTGGCATACAATATTACGGCCCCTTTAACACTAATGAGGTGCATAACGCAAGTCTTGGTTCGGGAGAAAGCTTCCCGTTTGCAAGTGTAGGTTTTGGTGGTGCTGCCTATTTAGGATATACGAAAACTACAGAGCAAGAAAATTATTTTGGTGGTGTTATTGTTCATAACATCTATAAATACCGTCATATTTATATTGAAAGGGGAGCAGGAAATAAGTACGCCTATGAGGACTATATTGTTGATAGATGGACAAGAGTTCCTTTGGTAGGTTCTGAAACAACAGGTACAGATATAACTCGTAAATGGACTGAGAAAAGGGATTTTAGAGATTACGATAAAAGCACATGGGCATTAGATGCTGTTGGTGCAGGTTGTAAGATTACTTTGGGTAACGAAGATTTAAAACTACTTTATTTTGGCACTGATGGTAAAACATTTTTTGTTCGAAACGATTTGTATGGAGCTGCAGATGGCCCATACGTAATTAATTAATTTAAATTCATACGGTCGGTATCATAAGTTATGATTCAACAACTTGATATCGGCTGTTATTTTAAAGAATACATATAGTTAAAAAACATAAATCTAAAAATAAAACCGATGAAAAAACCAATTTATATAGCAATACTGATTTTTGCAATAGTAATTACGTCCTGTTCAAAAGATGAGCAAGGTACTGATATTGATTCCAATTTAACGGGAACCTGGAACGGAACTTATTCAGGAGATGATCGAGGAATTTGGACAGTAAATGTGGATGCCAATGGTAATGTTTCTGGAACAGCAACTTCGGCATATACCCAAGACTCCCAAAATATCTCTGGAAAAGTCACTGATAATGGTACTCTGTCTGCCACTTTGGGCAATACGGAAGACCGTGAGTTTGTAGGCCAATTAAAAGAAAATGACGAAGCTACGGGTACCTGGATAGATGCCGGAAGGGATATGGAGGGCACTTGGGAAGGCAGCAAACAATAAAGCCATTTTAAAATCAAGAATCAGCTTCAATTTACTGTTTTGTAATGTATGAAATGGCAGCTGGCCGCTCAGGTTGGGTTCAACAACTTGATGCCGGCTGTTTTTTACAGTGTTTTATTGAGCTGTCCATGACTTTACACCATCTTCCTCTTTATGCGCATATTTAAGTAATTGATTTGTAGAATTTTATAAATCTCATTCTTTTTCATATAAAGTACTTGTCCATAGGGTCCAAACGCACAGCCCATCAATTTTGTCCATACTTTGTCCATGGACAAAATTAGGTTCAACCCCACATCATAAGTAATTTGGTAGTGTTGAACCTTTAAAACCAATCAATTATAATGAAGAATTTTTTACTCTTATTACTGTTGCTTTCATTTTATGGGCATTCCCAAGTCTTAGTGCGACAGGCTTTAGCAATAAGTGGGAATAGTAAAATGGTTACCTCTACACAAGGCAATTACTTTTTACAGCAAAGTATTGGGCAAACCAGTGTCATTAATACATTTGCAACAGAAAATAAAACCTTACGCCAAGGATTTTTGCAGGTTCTTAGACCAGGTGTCATTGGGAACAATCCCAACGAGCTGGAAATGATTGTATATCCAAATTCGTTTACCAATGGAGTTGTGGTGAATCTTGAAAATACAGAGGACGAAAATGTGGATGTGTTCTTATTTGACATGACCGGCAGATTGATTCTGCACCAAGTCCGTGAAAATAATACACAAATAACGGTACCCTTGGAGAACTTGTCACATGGAGTCTACTTTTTTAAGCTTCAGGTGGGTCAACAACATAGTATCAGACAACTTATAAAGCAATAAAAATGACCAAGTATCTATATTTAGCCATTTGTATGTTGTCTGCCATGTCTTATGGACAAATATTGTATTCTGATGTTGGACAGACCATATCCTCTTTTGAATACAGAAACTCGGCTGGAGGATCATTGGAAAACTTACAAAAGGGCAGTAACACCTATATGAGTGCCGGTTATGCCTTTCAACTTCCAGGAGATAAAATACATATTATGGCTGGAGGTGTTTTTGCCAACTATAGCGCTTTGGGAAGTGATGAGCTATTGGATAATTACTATGAATGGGACCTTACTTATTTGGGTTTACAGACAGGGCTTTGGTACAATTTTGCCAGATCCAGGGACTTTGTCTTTTTTGCCAAGCTAAGTGCCTCTATGGAGTATTTGTTGCGTGGAACGCAAACCTTGAACAACCAAGTATTTGATTTAACAAGAGAAGATGAATTTGACAACTTAATAGTGGTGCCAAGATTGGGGCTGGGGGTAGAGTACCCCATGTCCAACAAAGCAGCATTATTTGTCCAATATCAATACGGAAGGAGTTTTTCCTTGATGAATTCCAACCCGAACGATAATGAAAAATTAAATATTTCTAACCATAATTTTGGAATGGGCATCATTATACAATTACCAGGATGTAACTGTTCTTTTTAACAACCATATCATGAAAAAAATATACATATTCACCATTTTTAGCCTTTTCACCCTTTATATCGGAATAGCACAAACTGAAGGTATTACCTATCAAGCGGTATTGGTCGATAACAACCCAAATGAAATTCCGGGTGTGGACATTCCGTCCAACAACATACCGGACCGCCCAATAAGTATTCGTTTTACCATATTGGACGCTTCTGGCAATTTGGAATACCAAGAGACCCAAGAAACCCAAACGGACCCATACGGAACCATAAATCTTACAATAGGACAGGGCCAACCTACTTCTGAAAGCTTAGGGGCTTTTACTACCATTGATTGGGATGGCCCCAAGACCTTAAGAGTGGATATCGATATGGATGCGGGGACCAATTTTGTGGAGTTCAGTGTGCAATCCCTGACTTATTTGCCTTATGTTAGGCATAGGAATCTTGTAGCGGATGGGGTTACCCATTTGAACAGTGATCTTAATGTCAATAACCAAAGTATTTCCCGATTTTCAGGGGATGTCTTTGTGGAACAGGATACTCGTTTGCAAACACTGACAGCGGATGGTGCATCAGATTTTAATAATAGGGTAACAATTACGGCCCAAGTTTCGGAAACCAACCAATCGGATATTGATGCATACCCCTTGAGATTGCAAGGTAGTGCAAACGGCATGGCCATTCAATTGAACGATGCCGTGCCCAGCCGAGAGCGTAATTTTATGTCCTTTTGGAATGGTGAAGGTGAGCCAATTGGTAGAATAGAAGGATTTCAGGCCTATACTGATGTTAGTCAAAATTTTATTTTAGATGTTATTGTTGATAATGAACCTACAGAGGATGAAGCCAAGGATCAAGATGATGATGACACGGCTCCACCTGCAGAGGCACCAAGTGCTTTTAGTGTGTACTTGAATAATGATTACTCACTGAATCTACTTTTGGAATATTTAGATTTAATACAATCATCGGCCAGTTTTGGAATTAACCTAGGTGCTTGTATTGCAGGTGTTGGTATTGCGGGTGATTGTGATGATGCTGTGGATGCAGCTTTTACCTTATTCATTCAGGGTGTACAGATATCCTTATATATATGGTATAATGAGGCTAATGTTGGGGTGGCCTTTGAGTCTGGAGGTGCTGATTATGCGGAATGGTTGAAAAAGTATGATGCTAAGGAAACATTTACTTATGGAGAAATTGTAGGGTTGAGGGCTGGTGAGATATCCAAAAGTTTTGTAGATGCCGACCGTTTCATGGTTATTTCTAAAAACCCCATTGTATCTGGAGCAATGCCCAAAGAGAAGGAAGTAAGCCAATATAAGCAAGTAGCTTTCTTAGGTCAGGTACCTGTAAAAGTTCTAGGTACTGTTAATAAGGGAGATTATATTTTACCTTCTGGTAATTTAGATGGTATGGGCATTGCAGTTTCACCACAAAATATGCGAACAAACGACTATAAACGAATCATTGGTGTAGCCTGGGACGAGTATTTTGGTAACGACCTGTTTTCTTATATAAATACGGCAGTTGGAATAAACACCAATGATTTAGTTAATGTAGTGTCCAATATGCAGCAGGTTATGAATCGTATGCAAGATGCTTTGATAGTAGCAAATCCGGCATATCAACCTACTTATTTTGATGTTGAGACCGTCACGGTGGATAATAATATAAAAACTACAAAATCCAAAACTATGCAACAGCTTCTGATGCAGCAATATGGATTTGAACAACAGACAACTACCGAGCAAAAGTTAGGAAAGCTCAAAACAATGATGCAATCCAAGGATTTGAGCAATGATGTGTTTAAATTTTCTGATATGCCATACTTACAGAGTGTATTGGAGAGCCCCACCGAAGAAAACATAAAAAGATACAATGACTACTATGCAAAAGCATTGGAGAATTTAACTGCTATGGTTCAAGGTAGATAAGTGCCTTAGTTCTTTCTTTCGACCAAATCAAGTTGATCCACACTTACATTTGTAGTGAACAGGCCGTAGTTTACTATGGCCTTATTCTTTTCTAGCTTATCAATACTGCCAACAGCTTTGCCATCTTGTATGCGAACCCTGTCACCCACTTTAAAAATGGGTCGAGGTTTGTTTTTTTCCTTTATGACGGCTTTTTTCTTTTTGGCAACTTTTTCTTTTCTGACCTTCACAATTTTCTGCTCAAGTTCTTGCGCAACCTGCACTTTCTTTTGCCTGTCTTTTTTGGTCTGTTGGGCTGTTTTTTTCTTGCGTTTGCTGTTTTCGGTTTCCACAAGTCTTAATAACTCTGATACCAATGGCCTTTTCTTTTTATCCTGAAAATACTTTTCTGCAGCCGTATTTACCTTGTTGCCCAAATAGATCATCCGTTGGTTATGGTCATATAGCTCCTGGTAGTTTTCCAGTTTTGACTTTATTTTGCTGTTCAATTCTTCCAAACGCTTGGCCTCTATGCGTGCCTTGGTCTCTTCTTCTTCCATCCTAGAACCAGTCTTTGCCATTTTACTACGCTCCTTTTGTAGTTTGGCTATGGTAGCATCAAAACGAACCTTGCCGCGCTCAATCTTTTTCTTGGCTCTATTAATAAGTGAGTAGGGGATACCGTTTTTTTGTGCCACCTCAAATGTAAAAGAACTACCTGCCTGCCCCAAGATCAGTTGGTAGGTAGGTTCCAATGTTTTATTATCGAACATCATATTGGCATTGGTGGCATGGGGCAACTCATTAGCTAACATTTTTAAATTGGCATAGTGTGTTGTAATAACTCCGTACGATTCCCGTTCATAAAAAACTTCTAAGAATGTTTCTGCCAAAGCCCCACCCAATTCGGGGTCACTACCCGTACCAAACTCATCAATTAAGAACAAAGTTTTGTTATTGCACTTGCGCAAAAACTGATTCATGTTTTTAAGCCGGTAGCTGTATGTGCTTAAATGATTTTCAATGGATTGGTTGTCTCCAATGTCTGTCAATATTTTATCAAAAAGACAAACGGAACTGCGTTCGTGTACAGGAATCAGTAAACCGCTCTGTACCATTACCTGCAAAAGCCCAATGGTTTTTAGCGTGATGCTTTTTCCACCGGCATTGGGACCAGAAATCACAATGATTCGGTTTTCAGGATGTAATTCAATGGTCTGCGGATAGGTTTTTTCCTTTTTGTACTTGTTGGTTAAATAGAGCAGGGGATGGTAGGCGTCCCTAAGATGCATTTCCTTTGTGTCATTAATCGTTGGCAATACAGCGTTCATTTCATCTGCATATTTGGCCTTGGCTGCCGTGATGTCCATATGTGCCAAGAAATCTTGGTACTTGGTCAAAAGATATCCATATGGACGAATGCTATCAGTAAGCTGATTTAGTATTTTTTGTATTTCCTCTTTTTCTTCAAATTCTAGATTATTGAGTTCTCGGCTATATTTTAGAGAGGCTTCGGGTTCCATGTATACAATGCTCCCCGTTTTGGAAGTTCCCATGACCATTCCCTTTATTTTTTTGCGATACATGGCTTTTACAGCCAAAACACGACGATTTTCAACAACCGACTCCCTAATTTCATCTAAATAGTCTGAAGATTGATAAGAGCTCAGCGCAGCAGCAAAACTTTGGTTTATCTTGCCCTTGACCTCATTGATTTGTACACGGATTGATTTCAATTTTGGGGATGCCGAATCCTTTATTTCACCAAACTTATCCAACACTTTGTTAATTTCCGTAGGAATTTCAGTATTGGCATCTATGGTTTCAGAAAACTCAAACAGAAGGGGGTAATACTCTTTAAATTTTTTTAGAAATTTCTTGTGTTCGTTTATGGTATTGCAGATGCTCCCAATCTTTTTGAAACCACTGACTTCCAAGGTGGTGTTTTCAATCTTTAAAAGTTTTATCTCGTTAGAAATGCCCTCAAATCCATGGTTGGGAATGCGGTTGTCATTGGTGAATGAGGATAAGTATTCAGAAGTTTGCCCAAGAATAGTTACCACTTCTTCTTTGCTGGCAAGCGGTTTAATGGACAATACCCTTTCCTTGCCCAACTCTGTATGACAGCGCCCTACTAGTTGTTCCAGAACTGTAGGGAATTCTAGGTCTTGTAGGGTTTTAGGGTGAATTTTGTCCATCTTGGAATTTTAAAGGGACAAAGGTAGGGATTAGGTGTGAGATGAAAAACGAGAAAACTTCCGTTTACGCTTTATGACGATATTTATCTACTTGAAAATAGGCTTTTAACGTAAATTTTCTGTCCTCAAATTTATCTGGTAGTATTTTAAAATGCTGAATTCTATCAATCCTAAAAGACCTGTAGTCTTTTCTTAAATGGCACCATGCTATTAAAATCCATTTGTTTTCTGTGGAATAAATAGCACAAGGTTCAATTTTTCTAAAGGTAATGTTTGGGTCATCTGCCTTACGGTAATTGATTTCAATATAGCTAAAATTGGTAATAGCTAGTTGTATTTCTGATAAGGCATTACTAGGAACTTTAACATTATGTTTGTTAAATACATACAGTTTATTACTTAACATTTCACTTTTAGCTTGTATGGAGGTTCTAAAAACAGATTTTATCTTAGTCATAGCCTCCTCAAAACTTTCTATAAAAGAAGAATCTTGAGTTTGATTCACCAAATGATTTGCTGTAATTAAGGCATTAGCCTGTTTCTCTGTAAATTGTACTGGAGCCACAGAATATCCATCCATTAGAGAATAACCTCTGCCTTCAATAGTAATAACGGGCACACCAGCTTCAATAAGTTTGCTAATATCTCTGTAAATGGTTCTAATACTTACATCAAACTTAGTAGAAAGTTCGGTAGCTGTTAAAACTCGTTTCGATTTTAGCAGTGTGAGTATGGCAATAAGTCGGGCTAATTGAGACATAAAACAAAGATAGCAAACCCAAAAATGGGTTTACTATCTTAAATTAACTATTAATTAAAGGAGTGTAAGGCAACTCTGTTTCCTTCGGTGTCTATAAGATGCGCCATAAAACCGTTTTCACCAATATCCGTTTTAGGAATAATAATAGAACCACCAGCACTTTCAACTCGTGCCAAGGGAATACTTAAATCATCTCCTCCTGGCAAATAAATTACAACACCATCTTTAGAAGGCGTGTATCCTTCTGATTCTACAATGCCGCCACCAACACCATTATTTTCATTATCATACTTAAATACGCCGTATTTAACATTGGGCATGGGTGCATCTGTAATTTCAGTATCCAAAACAGTGCTATAGAATTTTTTTGCTCTTTCGAAATTTGTAACAGGAATTTCGAACCAATTAATTGCATTTGTCATGATTTTCTTTTTTTAGAGATTAAACATGCAGCAAATTTAATTGGGGGGTGTGTCAGAATATGTCAGGGGTGTTTTTATTTTGTAAGAGGATGGGTAAGTGGGCTTCGTTATAGGTGCGTATATGTAACATAGCTTGAAAAAGTGGGCTTTCAAATCTAGGTTCAAAAGAAAAAAGCCTTTTAAAGAAACTTAAATCATTTTGTCTTTTTTAAATCTTGGGCTTATGCAACGATTACCATTGTTGATAGTAGTTATTTGTATACTTATAATTTTAGTTATTCAGTAAGTACAAATTGCCACGATATACCATATTTGTCTTGACACCATCCGAATTTCTTGCCAAATCCGTAATCTCCATCACCTTGATAACTGTCTAAAGGAACCATCACCTGACCACCATTTGAAGATAGCTTTTCGAAAAGTGTTTGTATAACATCATTAGAATTATCACTTATAAAAAGTGAAACTGCGGGTGTAAATGACCAAGCATGATTATAATTGCTTTCAGAAACCAAATAATCAGTTCCATTTAATGTAAATTCCCCATATTTAATAAGCTCAGGTGTACCTCCCATTTCTCCTTTCGAGTATTTTTTTACGCTTTTAATTTCCGAATTTGGAAAGATGGAAATGTAAAACTTAATAGCTTCCTCAGCTTTTCCACATTGGTCGCCTACAAATGTTAAAAATATTGTTGTCATGTTATTTATTCAATTCTCAATATTGGTTATTTGCAACTTTTATCTAGATACTACAAATACCAAGATATAAAAACGTTTTGATACTGAAACCCACCTTTTCTCGGGCAGGCAAGTTTAGTAGAACTGATTTATATCGGCTGATAAACAAGTTAGTTTTTAAAATTTGAATGTCATAGTGCTATTAGTCAAGATATGCATTGATTTTTGTTACAAGCCCTTCATTATTCAGTTCAAAGATTAGACCTCCAGTTTCATGCCCAAAGTTACCTGTAAAGTCAACCTGTGCCTTTGCATTCCTGCTGTCTTGCACCTCAATGGATTCAATTTTAGTTACTGTTTTATAACCAACAAAAAATGTCTCAAGGTATTTACGTATACCTTCAATGTTCTCAAACTTGTCGCCTACAGAAACATCATCAATAACTGCATTGTTTGTAAATAAAGTCAGTGCCGTTTCAACATTAAAAGTGTTTGTTGCTTTTATAAATTGTTTAATGATTTTTTTTATATCAATTTCTTTCATTTTCTATTTTTTGGGGTCAAAGAATAAAGTTTATAGATTACAGACTAGTTTTTAGCCCTTTAATCTGTAGCTACACCAAAATAAAGCAGTACTACATCTTCTTTAAAAGGATTGCTTTGCGCGTGCATTTCCTTGGGTGCAATGGTAATACAATCCCCTTTTTTTAGCAAGCTAGTTTCTCCGTTAACTGTAAATTCCATTTGACCACTTTGAACATAAAAAACTTCGAACATGGTATCGTGTTTATGTGCTTCAGTTTTTTGGCCAGGTTCAAAAACAGAGGTAGAGAAATTTGTTAGTTGTGGAATTTCACCATTACGGATAAACACTTTTTTTTGAATAGGTGTTTCATGATTTGCAAATTCTTCTAAAAGCTCATCTTGCCGTATTACTTTCATAAATTACACATTTGGTTTTTTCCAACCGTTGTGGTAGTTGGAGTTAATAAGTGCATTTGCTTTTTTATTATTCCCAAAATTACCTTGTTCGGCATTCCAATATATTTTTTCTCCTGTTCGGTAGGCTATATTTCCCATTTGGGCATTAATCGCTGCTACACTGCCAGATTCAATAGGTGTGTTAAGGAAATCAGTATTATGAGCCCTTACAGCTTTAGCAAAATTTGCTGTATGTAAATCTAGATAATTTACACCTTCTGGCACTCCACCACTAGCAATGGGATCAATTTTAGATTCTCCTGCCACTCCATAACCTACCGGTTTATTTTCCAAAAGCACATCAAATCCACCACGATTCAATACCAAAGTTGCATTGTTCCCAATAAAGGCAATTCCTTCTGGTTTCTCATACGGCCCAAGGTCTATGCCTGTAGCATGCTCCCAAAGCATATTAAAACCATCGTACTCAAAAACAGTTTGTAGGGTGTCTGGTGTTTCTGATGCATCATCAGGATAAGCCAACTTGCCACCGCTTGCCATTACCGATTTTGGAGCTATGGCCTTCATGGCAAAAAGGGCAATGTCAATTTCATGCACTCCCCAATCTGTCATTAGTCCACCAGCGTAATCCCAAAACCATCTAAAACTAAAATGAAATCTATTTTGATTGAATGGTCTTGTTGGTGCAGGACCTAACCATTGCTTGTAATCCACGCCTTGGGGTACGGCTGAATCTGGAAGAATTGGAACTGGTTTCATCCACCCTTGATAGGCCCAAACTTTTACAAGCCTTATTTTTCCCAATACTCCAGATTGTACAATATCAATGGCCTCTTTATAATGCGGACCACTACGTTGCCATTGACCAACCTGTACTACCGTATTGTATTTTTTGGCAGCTTGCATCATAATATTGCATTCCTCAATAGTATTGGCAATGGGTTTTTCCACATACACCTGCTTGCCTGCTTCACAGGCATCTACCATAATCTTACAATGCCAATGGTCTGGGGTACCAATGATAACAATATCTATATCTTTATTGTCTAATAACTCTCTGTAGTCAGAATAGGTTTTTATTCTTTTTGCAGCTTTATCCGGGCTGGCGTCTGCCATTTCCGATAGCCTTCTATCTAGCACATTTTTATCTACATCACATAATGCAATTAATTTTATACCTTCATTTTTAAGAATGGATAAGGTATTTGTCCACCCCATTCCATTGCACCCAATAACTCCCAGATTAATTCGGTCATTGGCTCCCAATACAGTGGCAGGAAACATTTCTATGGGCAATGCAAAAGCACCAGCTCCCAAGACTGATTTTTTAATAAAGGTTCTTCGGTCATTGGTATTCATAATTATTTGGTTTTTAGGATGTGGAGGTAAGTTAACAGCTTTTTCCTTCAAAGACAAGTAATTAACACCTCACGCAAAAAATTGCAGTACCTTTGCCGCTTAATAAAATATATGTCATTTAAATCATTAGGTCTATCCGAGGCTTTATTAAGAGCAGTTAGCAAAAAAGGATACGATACACCATCTCCCATACAAGAAAAAGCAATACCACTAGTTTTAGAAGGAAAGGATGTTTTGGCATCTGCCCAAACAGGCACAGGAAAAACAGCGGGCTTTACATTGCCCTTATTGCAATTATTATCCAAATCACAGACTTTAAGACATAGACCCGTAAGGGCTTTGGTTTTAACACCGACCAGAGAATTAGCTGCTCAGATATACGATAATGTAAAAGAGTATAGTGAGTTTTTGGACATTAGATCCACTGTTATATTTGGTGGTGTAAATCAGCGTCCACAAATAGCCACCTTAAGAAAAGGAGTGGACATCCTTATTGCCACACCTGGTCGTTTATTGGACTTGCACAATCAAAGAGCATTGTCATTGGCCAAAGTAGAGATTTTAGTGCTGGATGAGGCCGATAGAATGTTGGATATGGGCTTTATTCATGACATTAAAAAAGTAATGGCAGTAATGCCAAAGCGAAGACAAAATTTATTGTTCTCTGCTACTTTTTCAAAGGATATAAAAAAATTGGCGAGCGATATTTTATATAATCCAGTACTGGTAGAAGCTACTCCTGAGAATACTACGGTTGATAAGATAGAACAGAAGGTTTACCGGGTTGCAAAGGGTTTAAAAGCTGGACTTATTATAAAATTGATTTCTGAAGGTAATTGGAAACAAGTTTTGGTTTTTACCAGAACCAAGCATGGAGCAAATAATCTGTGTAAAAAAATGATTGGCAGTAATATTTCTGCTGCAGCTATTCATGGAAATAAAAGTCAAGGAGCAAGAACAAAAGCTTTGGCTGGGTTTAAAGATGGTTCGGTCAGGGTATTGGTGGCAACAGATATTGCCGCTCGTGGGTTGGATATTCCCTTACTACCACATGTTGTAAATTTTGAATTGCCAAATATACCAGAAGATTACGTTCATAGAATAGGTAGAACGGGTAGAGCTGGGGCAGAAGGAGAAGCGCTTTCTTTGGTAAGTGCAGATGAAACCAGTTATTTGCGCGATATTGAAAAGCTAATTGGCATACGTATAGAAAAACAAATTATTGAAGGTTTTGAACCCGACCCTAATGCTTCTACAGAACCTATTAAACCAGGGCAACGTTCTGGACGTGGCTGTTCATCAGGAAATTCTTCTAATAGAAACAAAGGAGGGAACTCAAACAGACCAAAAAATAATAGGAACCGAAATAGAAGAAGAGATTAATTTTGAGTGCGCAGGCCAATAATCCTTTACATGGAATTAAACTAGAACAAATTATTAATGAACTGGTTGATTATTATGGTTGGGAGCATTTGGGAACCAAAATTACCATTCGGTGTTTTACACATGACCCATCAATAAAGTCTAGTTTAAAATTTTTGAGAAGAACTCCATGGGCAAGAGCCAAAGTGGAGGCTCTGTACCTAGAGGTTTTGAAAAAACAAAAACGCCCCTAAGTAGGAGCGTTTTATCATGACTGTAGTTTTTTGATGTTATTCTTTATCTAGCTTTTTGGTCATTGTAAAACCAACAAATAACCCAATACCCGCCATTAAGAAAATGGTTCCCGGGTAGGCAACATCCTCCTCAATTCCAGAATTTTCCAAAATTGCTGCAATAAAGACACCAATGCCAATACCCATAAGTATTAACGATGCATTTAAAATAAACACTTTCCAAATAGGGGCTGTTCGGTTGTCATTCATTGCAAAAATACTTGCCTCTGCACCTTTTTCTATTAAGGCCAGTCTTTCTTTATTTCTCGTAGAAAAATATAAGTAGACAATTCCAAAGACTGCTGCAAAAAATGCAATTGGTATTATTACTTCTCCTGCTTCCATAACTGTTTGTTTTTATGCTGAACTTGTATAGTATATGTTACAAGTTTCAAGCTGATTGATAATTAATATATTTGTTTCATAGCCTATGACGACATCATTTAAATAATGGTTACAACTTTTTCAAATTATTTTTTCAGCACTCCTGTAACCATTGATGGATTTTTGTCGTCTTACAATCAAATGAGCACAACCAAAGACCAGCAAGACATTGCCAAAGTACTTAGCGGTGACACCAATGCTTTTGCCGCATTAGTGAATCGTTACAAAGATTTGGTATTTACCTTGGGGTTGCAAATGCTGAAGAATAGGGAAGAAGCCGAGGAAGTTTCTCAGGATACTTTCTTAAAAGCGTACAAGAATTTAAGTTCTTTTAAAGGAGATTCAAAGTTTTCCACTTGGGTATATAGAATTACTTATAATTCCTGTCTAGATAGAATTAAAAGCCAAAAGAGGCAATATAAAACAGTAACAATTGATGAG
This sequence comes from Saonia sp., assembly GCF_056326165.1. Taxonomy (NCBI): domain Bacteria; kingdom Pseudomonadati; phylum Bacteroidota; class Flavobacteriia; order Flavobacteriales; family Flavobacteriaceae; genus Saonia; species Saonia sp. The sequence continues at coordinate 63,351 of NZ_JBWFBN010000011.1, read as the reverse complement.
TTTACAGAACATAACATAAAAACCTTGGAAAATGCCTTGGATGATATGGAACGGCAGGAACGTAAGCAAGCTATTCAGAACTGTTTAGAGTTATTGCCAAAAGATGATGGGGTTATATTGACATTATTTTACTTTGAAGAAATGTCACTAAAAGAAATATCAAAAATAATGGGAGTTACCGCTAATAATTTAAAGGTAAAACTCTTTAGGAGTAGAAAACATTTGGCGGCTATTTTAAAGGAAAGATTACAACCAGAAGAAATTGAAGGTTATGAAAGACAACATAGATAACAATTTGGATGAACTAATTGGTAAAGTATTGAAGCAGGTTCCATTAGAATCTCCTTCTAAAGAATTTACTACTAACATTCTATCAAAAATTGAGGGTTTACCTCAAAGCACAGTATTTGTATACAAACCATTGATTTCCAAAAATGTATGGATTGTAATCTCTTTAATAATTTTGGGAGTTATGGGGTATATGTTTTATGGCCCAACCGTTCAAGAATCAGTATGGCTAAGTGCAATAAACCTAGAGAAGCTACCTTCTATTAAATTGCCAAAATTTATATCTGGATTAGCATTTTCAAAAACGTTTAGTTACTCCATATTTGCATTGGCTACACTATTGCTCATTCAAATCCCTATGCTTAAGAAGAATTTTGATAAGCGTTTAGGCTTTTGATTTATTTAATCTCTATAATACCAAAATGGGACTGTTTCAAGGGAGTTTTCAATTGTATCACTTTCTTTTTTGGCCAAACGCCCTATTTTCACCAAGTGCTTGCCTTCTGTAATGGAATCTAACTTTAGATAAGTTTCAAACCCAAGTTGGTCTTTATGGTTGGATGTGACAATAAAGTCACTCTTAAACTTTATGGAATCTATATATATATTGTGAATGGCATTGTATGTTTTTAAATACTCCACACGAATACTGTCATATTTTTTTGGGTTAAGATATTCATCACTAGCTCCAAAACTAATACTGGCGGAATACCCTCGCTTATCTTTTTCTGGTTTTATTCCTGGGTTAAAATCAAAAACTACATTTTCTGTATTGTTAGTGTGCTTTATAAAAAGTTTTAGGTACGGAACTGTAATTACTTTGGATGGAATTGATGCGTAGTTAACAAAATCGTCTTCGTCCTGCAATAGATCATCATAATTGTTGTTGTTTGCAAATACAGTTGAAGAATCTCTATTGGTATTTAAATAGTTAGAATCTTTATGGCCTATAGTGGTCAATAACAGAATTGTCGTATAAAGAGGGATTAACACATAACTGAGACGTTTACCAAATTTGTTGTCCAGAAAATTGTGTACCAACGGCCTGTATAAAAAAGACAATGTAATAAAACTGAACACCCAATAGATTGGAAAATAAATTTTGGTCGACCATTTTTTCTTTTTTAAATAGCCTTGGGTCAAAAAATCTATAAGAGTCAATAATATGCCCAATAAAAATATGCCCAGTAGGGTTATACCAATAATATTCTTATAGTTTTCTGATAAATCATCATTGTCAAAAATGAATTGCCCAACTACTCCAATAAGTCCCAGTATAATAAAAATGGCCAACACATAAAAAATCAAAAGAAATGTAATGGCAAAAAGGACGCTGCAATAGTTTTCTAATTTGGCTATATACTTATCAAAAGAACCAATTTTTTTCTGGAGATAATTTGTGAATTTGGGCGTGTAGTTCAACCTTTCATAATCTATGTCCCCAGAAACGTATCTAAGCCCTAAAGCTCCTATCCAGAGACCGCGCAAGATTACATGGAGAATTAAGTTGAAAATTAGAATGGAACAAGAAGATAGTGTAAACATCCATATTAGGGATACAAATCCCTTGCTGGAATTATCTGCCTCTTTTATGTTGAGTAATATTGGATCAAAGGCCATCATTAGCCCATATATTGCAAAACCAGATATAATAAGTTCTAACTGCCAACTTTCTTGTTGGAGTTTATCCAACCACTTCTTAAATTTTGGATCCTTATAGTCGTTGCTCATTTTGTAAAGTATTCTTAAAGATAAAAGTTTCTTTATAATTTTTTTACATTTATTTTTTTTGAATAGTATTGAACAATAAGGAACCGTATTTTAGTTTTTATGAATGTTAACATAGAGCCGGGTTGGAACGAAATATTAAAAGATGAATTTGAAAAGCCTTACTTTTCTGCTTTAACTTCTTTCGTAAAAAAAGAATATTCAGAAAATATCTGTTATCCAAATGGCAAAAATATCTTTGCGGCTTTTGATAATTGCCCATTTGATAAAACCAATGTGGTCATTATTGGTCAGGATCCCTATCATGGACCAAACCAGGCTAACGGCTTGTGCTTTTCGGTGCAAGATGGTATTAGGCACCCACCTTCACTTATTAATATACTTAAAGAATTAGAAAGTGATACAGGAAAACCCTATCCACAAAGTGGAAATTTGGAACATTGGGCAAAACAAGGGGTTCTGCTATTAAATGCTACTCTAACGGTAAGAGCCCACCAAGCTGGAAGTCATCAAAAAAAAGGATGGGAAACTTTTACTGACGCTTTAATTTCTATAATTTCCAAAGAAAAAAAGGGTGTTGTTTTTCTGCTTTGGGGAGGATTTGCAAAACAAAAAGCAAAACTTATTGATAGTAAAAAACACTATATTTTAACTTCAGGACACCCTTCACCTCTTAGTGCAAATAGAGGATTATGGTTTGGAAATAAACATTTTAGCAAGTGTAATGAACTACTTATGACCATGCAAAAAGAGCAAATCATGTGGTAAAACATTGTCTTTCACAACAAAAATGTTTTATGATTTAGGAAAAGGACTACTTTAAGGGTAGTAAAAACCGAACTAAAATGATTGCAACGGATTTAAAATCAATTTTATTGGTGGATGATGACAGCACCACTAATTTCTTAAACAAAATTTTTATTGACAGGCTAGATTTAGATATTGGAGTGGATATTGCATTAAATGGAAAGGATGCTCTGGATATTATAAATGTAAACATGGCAGACCCGGACTTTGGACATTGTCTCATTGTATTGGATTTGAATATGCCAATAATGGATGGATGGGCATTTTTAGAGTATTGCAATGAAAGTCTAGAAAGAAAGATTAGAGACAAAATCTCTATTGTTGTACTTACCACAATGGAAATTGACCCAGTAATGGCAAAAAACCTCAATGATTTAAATGTGAAGGATTTTGTTCAAAAACCACTTTCTGATGACAGTTTTGATAAGCTTATAAATAAGTACTTAGTTGATTAAAAAGTATTCATTTGGGTGAATATTTTTAATTAGCTCTAAGTTTTTCAGTCTATTTTGAACCTCCAAAAGAGTAGAGGCAGTTATTTGTTGCTGTCCCCATACAGTTTTGGATAACCATTCCTTTATATCTTCTAATTGCTGGCCGTATTTATTTGCCAAAGTTCTATCTATGCTTGGAATTGACTTAAATTCTTGAGTATATAGATTTATTACCTCCAGAATATGTTGCATTGTACTTCTATTTTCTAAAATAAATTTGTTTGTGGCCGCTATTACAAAGCAGGGCCATGGAGTAGGACAGTCTCCCAATCTTCTAAAGATCCCATTGTCTACCAATGGTTTTGTCGTAAAATGCTCCCACATAAAATAGTCCGCTTGCCCATTGGTTAAGGCTTCAATAGCTCCATTAAGATTATTAATTACTTCAAATTGTAATGCACTAGTATCCCATTCTTGGTTTTGTGCATGTACATAAGCCATTAAGTGACTTCCACTGCCATAACGACTTATAGCCACTTTTTTTCTTTGAACATCTTCAACATTTTCATAAGTGCTATTTGCACCTACATGAATACCCCACAACAATGGTGAGGATATATATTCCTGAACAATTTTTGAGGAATTTCCTTCGGAAATACTTTTTACAATACCCTCTGTAAGTATAATTGCTAAATCAGTTTTTTCTTCTGCCAATAACTGGCACATTTTTCCCGTGCCTTCTGGTATATCTTCCCATTGTAAATCAATTCCCCGTTCTAAAAAGGCGCTTTCTTCAATGGCCATATGCCACGGAAGGTTAAAATGCTCTGGAACTCCAATAATTTTTACTGTCTTCATTACGATGTTAGTTTGTCCAGAGTGTATTTTATTAATTCGTCAACTGATTTAGCAGGTTTCTTAGAAAATTCACCAGTACTTCTATTGGCTAAGATGCAGTTCATGGAAACTGCCCTATGTCCATGCAATTTTGCCAGTCCATAAATACCAGATGTTTCCATTTCTAAGTTGGTAATTTGCAGTTTTTTATAATTGAAAGACTGTAGTTTTTTATTTAGTTTATGATCTTGAGTGTTTAGACGTAATGTTCTTCCTTGTGGGCCATAAAAGCCTGTATTTGTAACGGTAAAGCCTAATCGTATATGATTGTCTGTTAATTGTAAACCCAAGGTGTTATCAAATTTCACCACATAGGGAATTGATTTTTGGGAATGCCAATCTGCATGTTTGGTGAATGCTTTTTGAATTTCTGGGAACTGTACATGTTCACTGTCATAAAAATGCAATAGGCTATCAAAGCCCATAGCATATTCGCTCATAATAAATGAGTCGACAGGTATATCTGGTTGTATGGCTCCAGAAGTCCCAATACGCACAATGTCCAGATTTATTTTATCAGTATTTATTGTTCTTGAAACAAAATCAATATTAACCAAGGCATCTAATTCATTTAAAACAATATCTATATTGTCTGTTCCAATACCTGTAGAAATTACAGTGATACGTTTTCCATTTTTGTGGCCAGTGTGCGTAATAAATTCCCGTTTTCCTTTTTTGATATCAATAGAATCAAAGTATTTGGAAACATCATGTACCCTGTCTGGGTCACCAACAGTAATAATGGTATGAGCAATGTCCTCTGGGAGTAAGTTTAAGTGGTATATGCTGCCATCTGCATTCAGAATGAGTTCCGATGGACCAAGTTGCATACTATAATTTTAGTATTCTATCTGTGTTGGTATTGTATAAGTAGTTGTACTTTAGTGAACCACCTAAATACAATTCGCTATCTCTTATTGCGGAATAATAATTTGCCTTACCTAGCAGTATTTCCTTCCCCTTCCTTGTCACTTTTACAGGATTGAATGAAGTAAACAATGGTTTTAAAGAGTTAATAATTCTTTCGTATTGTACATCGCCATACCCATAAAGACCTTGGTTTTGAAGAATTGTTCTCATAAGACCATTTTTGCTAAGAGGCTTTTCTTCCATAGCCAAGTTTAAAATATGATTCTCTATTTCGTTTAAACCATTTTTAATTGATGGAAAGCGTTTAAGATGAGTTTCAATGGCATCAGGAAGGTAATCAAATTGATATGTGTCCGAATCTCTTAAACCCTCCAAACGAATTGGGTTGTCACTGCAGTATAATTGCCATACATAGTCGGCATATTCAATATCGTCTTGTGTTAGCACTTTTCTATTTTCATAAAGTGTATGCAAGTGTTCATCCCCCAATTCAGAAAGGCCGTACATCTTATCGGTTTCATCTTCTTTACCACTACATACCAATGATATTTGGGCATGTTTTCTATGTGTCTTTAACCAACTTAGGACCGCTAACATATTTATTTGACAAAACAAATCATATTCAAACCACAAAACAATTTGATCTTCTTTCTTATGGTTACAAAGAGAACGGTATTCCTTAAGGGTGAGCTCAATAAATTTTGATTTAGAAACTTTGTAGTTCTTATTTAAAAAATCAAACCTAGTTTTCCAAAATGATTCACTACCAACATTAGTTAATGTTTTGCCTTCGCATAACATTTCTCTCCACGTGATTATATCACCCTTAATATTTAGGGATTTCAGTTTTTGGGTAAAACTGTCACCATTTGTAATATGCAATAGGGAACTCATGTTGGTTGTTGTTAGGTTTTGGACGATAAATTTAACGTTTAATAGAACATATCAAAAAAAATTAACGAAAAACTATCCTCCAACACGTTTAGTTGCAAAGCCTTTCGCTTGTAAAATTTCCATAATCTGGTCTCTATAATCTCCCTGAATGATAATTTTGTCATCCTTGAAACTACCACCAACACTAAGCTTGACCTTAAGTTCCTTAGTGAGTTTTTTAAAATCTGAATCTGCGCCGGTATACCCCTCTAAAATTGTAATTGGTTTGCCTTTTCTCTTTTCATATTTGCATATTATGGGTGCATCTTGCATCCATATGTCAGGTTTTTCTGATTTTTTTTCCACATTTTCACTAGAAACATGCTCGGGGAAAAGATTTTTAAGTTGGTCTTGTAAATCCATTTTTACTTCTTAATCAGTCCTAACTCAATTAATCTTTCATGCAAAAATTCTCCTGCGGTAATATCATCAAATAGTTTTGGATGTTCCTCATCAATACAATTCTCTAAACAATTCAATGACATTTCACTTATTGGGTGCATAAAGAACGGAATGGAATACCTAGAAGTGCCCCAAAGTTCTCTAGGTGGGTTTACAACTTGATGAATGGTCGACTTTAATTTATTATTAGAAAGTCTAGAAAGCATGTCCCCGACATTTATCATTAATTGATCTGGAGCAGCAATAGCATCAATCCATTCTCCATTGAGGTTTTGTACTTGCAAACCTTTACCGTGAGCACCCATTAGCAAGGTAATCAAGTTAATGTCACCATGAGCTGCAGCACGAATTGCATTTTTAGGCTCTTCTTTAATCGGTGGATAATGTATAGGTCTTAAAATGGAGTTTCCATTTTTTATAAACTCATCAAAGTATGTTTCTTCTAAGTCCAAGTGTACGGCAAGGGCCCTTAGGATATACTTTGCTGTCTTCTCCAACATTTTATAGGTTTCCTTGCCAACCGTATTAAAATTTGGAAGTTCTTTTACCAATACATTGTCAGGATATTCTTGGAGCAGTTTTGGATTGTCCACAACATACTGTCCAAAGTGCCAAAATTCTTTTAAATCCCCTTCTTTTCTACCTTTTGCATGCTCTTTTCCAAAGGATGTGTATCCTCTTTGCCCGCCTATGCCTTCAATTTCATAACTATTCTTTACATCTTGTGGTAACTGAAAAAAATTCTTTATCTCACTGTACAGATTCTCCACCAATTCATCTGATAAAAAGTGCCCACTTACAGCTACAAAGCCAATATTCTCAAAAGCACCTCCTAGTTCTTTGATAAACTTTTGTTTTCTTTCTGGATTACCAGAAACATAATCTTCTAGGTTTACACTTGGTATTGCATTCATTTCATATAGTTAAACATAACTATCAAATTTATGAAATAAAAAGGAACTTTTTGGAGAGGAAAGAAAGATTCATTTGATTGGTTTTTTGCTACTTTTATCTCATACTATTTAAATGTAAAAATGGAATACCTCAATACCGGAATAGACAAAAAGCTGCAATTAAAGTTGTATAGAGATATGTTGTTGCCGCGTATGGTAGAGGAAAAGATGCTGATTTTACTTAGACAAGGTAAAATATCCAAGTGGTTTAGTGGAATAGGACAAGAGGCCATATCCGTGGGTGTAGCCAATGCCCTTAAGAAGAAGGAATATGTCTTGCCCATGCATCGTAATTTAGGTGTTTTTACGACTAGAGAGGTTCCTTTGGACAGGCTTTTCTCCCAATGGCAAGGAAAAGCCAATGGCTTTACAAAAGGTAGGGACCGTAGCTTTCATTTTGGAACGCAAGAATATAAAATTATTGGGATGATTTCCCATTTGGGACCCCAATTGGGTGTGGCAGATGGTATTGCTTTAGCCGATAAGTTGCTAGAAAAGAAACAAGTTACAGCTGTTTTTACTGGGGAGGGAGGTACTAGTGAGGGTGATTTCCATGAAGCATTGAACGTAGCAGCGGTATGGGATTTGCCTGTTCTTTTTTGCATTGAAAATAATGGTTATGGGCTTTCTACGCCTACTTATGAACAATATAAATGCACTGATTTAGCGGATAAAGGACTTGGTTATGGAATGGAATCCCATATTGTAGATGGGAATAACATCTTGGAGGTTTATACAACAATAAATAAGTTATGTATAAGCATGCGCAAGAATCCTAGACCTGTATTGGTCGAGTTCAAGACTTTTAGAATGAGAGGACATGAAGAGGCTAGTGGGACAAAATATGTCCCTAAAGAATTAATGGACTATTGGGCAAAAAAAGACCCGGTGGTTAATTATGAAAATTTCTTAATGGGGGAAGGGATTTTGGATAAAGCATTGAAAGCAACAATAAAGAAGGAAATTGAAGTATTTATTGATAGCAATTTAGAAAAAACATTTGCTGAAGAATCTATATCATTCAATGAAATAAATGAGTTAAATGATGTATTTAAAAATATTGATTATCAAAATTTTACACACGGGAGTGTAATTAAAAGCATTCGGCTGGTAGATGCCATTTCAGAAGGGTTAAAACAATCTATGGAAAGGCATGATGATTTAATAATCATGGGCCAAGATGTTGCAGAATATGGTGGTGTCTTTAAAGTTACAGAGGGTTTTGTTGATGTCTTTGGAAAACACAGAGTCCGTAATACTCCTATTTGTGAATCTGCTATTGTTTCTGCCGCCATGGGTTTATCTATTAATGGTATGAAAGCTGTAGTGGAAATGCAATTTGCAGATTTTGCCAGTTCTGGTTTTAACCCAATAGTAAATTATTTGGCAAAATCTTATTATAGGTGGGGGCAACATGCCGATGTAGTTATAAGAATGCCTTGCGGGGGTGGAGTAGGAGCTGGACCTTTTCATTCCCAAACCAATGAAGCCTGGTTTACAAAAACACCTGGGCTAAAGGTTGTATATCCAGCATTTCCATATGATGCAAAGGGTTTGTTAGCGACCGCAATTAATGACCCAAACCCAGTATTGTTTTTTGAGCACAAAGCGTTATACAGAAGTATTTATCAGGACGTTCCTACTGACTATTACACATTGCCATTAGGAAAAGCCAGTAAGCTAAAAAGGGGAACGGATATTACTGTAGTTACGTATGGGGCTGGAGTACATTGGGCTATGGAAATTTTGGAAAAGAACTCCAATATAAAAGCGGACTTAATTGATTTACGAACCTTACAGCCATTGGATGTGGAATCCATCTATGATTCAGTTAAGAAGACAGGTAGACTTATTATTTTACAAGAAGATAGCATGTTTGGAGGTATAGCTAGTGATATTTCTGCACTGGTCATGGAAAATTGCTTTGAGTTTTTAGATGCTCCAGTAAGAAGAGTAGCTAGTAGGGAAACTCCAATTCCCTTCGCTAAGAATTTGGAAGAACATTATCTTTCAAAAGGGCGTTTTGAGAGCAATCTTTTGGAGCTTCTTGCCTATTAACAAAAAAACGCCAAGGCATCTTGTCGAAAAGTAACGTCTAAGCATAGTATATTCTCGTATACATAGTTAATAAACAAAACTATTAACTATGAAGAAATCTATTTTATTTATTACCACCCTTGCTTCAATTGCAGCGACATCCTGCTCTGCAACAAAAGTAGCTAGGGATGCAGGCAACAACCTAAGCGGTAGTTGGACCTTAAATGCTATTTCCTATGAAGGAAATTCAGGAAATTTTAAATCGGTCATTTTTAATGATGCCGATGATATTTGCTTCGAAGGCAGTGATTGGTTCTTTAGAGACAATAATAATACAGCTAGGTACACTATTCAAAACAGTAGCCTTTGTGCTGGTGGGGACCGTTTCATTCGTTGGTCAGTTATTGATAGAACGGATGCACTGGACCAACTTCAGTTTAAATTTATTGATGAAAAATTGAAGGACATTTCTAGTGGTGTTGGGTATCGTTTGGAAATTCAAACCCTTACTCAGCAAGAAATGATTCTTAAATCAAAAGTATCTGTGGATGGGGAACCTGTCTCAATAGTCTATAATTTTACTAAAAAACAATAAGCAAGATGAAAAAAGTAATATCAATATTTATGATTTTAGTACTGATTACGAGTTGTAAGACAGTTCAAAATGCAAATAATAAGCAAAAAGGAGCAGTAATTGGCGCTAGTGGTGGCGCAGTAATCGGTGGAATCATTGGAAACAATGTTGGCAAAGGTAATAATACAGCTATTGGAGCTATTATTGGTGCCGTAGTTGGTGGAGCTGCTGGTGGTTATATTGGAAATAGAATGGACAAGCAAGCGGAACGTATAGAAGAAGAAATTCCTGGCGCAGTTGTTACAAGAGTAGGAGAAGGTATAAACGTTACCTTTAATGAAGATGCTGGTGTTTATTTTGACACCAATAAATCCAATGTAAAAGGAACATCTGCTGAGACTTTAGATCGTTTGGCTGGAATTTTCAAAGAATACCCTAATACCAATATCCTTGTTGAAGGACATACTGACAGTGCTGGAGCGGATGACTATAATATGGCATTGTCCAAGCAACGAGCAGAATCTGTTACCACTTACTTGGTGGGTAAAGGAATTTTATCGGGTCGTTTTACAACGAAGTGGTATGGAGAAACCCAACCAAAGGGAGATAATGCTACCACAGAGGGAAAAGCTACTAATAGAAGAGTGGAATTAGCAATTATAGCCGATGATACTTTAAAAGAAGAAGCAATAGAGAAAACTAAAAACTAGTTTTTTAAATTAAGTATTTAAAAATCCCAATAGTGATGTTGGGATTTTTTTTGCTTCTTTCGAAGCGATAAAGAAAAATGGTTTTACCAAAAAAAATATCAATCGTTTTCGTTGTTAAATCTGCTTTAAATAAATGTTAAAGTCTGATTTTATGATGTTTACGTGTCAGAATATTCATAACTTTTATAGGGAAATAGAATTCACTTACCCTAAATATTGCAGTGCTATGAAAACAGTAGAAAAAAAAGAGGTAAATCAAATTGCTGATTCAGATACACATGCTTATATCTTAAGAATGGAAAGAAACAATAGAGAACTTTCCCAATTGAAAAACAAGTTAGCATCTTACACATGTGAACCACAGACTCATGGATTATATGAGCGAATAGAACTATTAAAATCTTGTTTGGAATCTCTTTTAAATAAAAACAAAGAAATTATGGTTTCGTTAAAAAAGAGTGGACCAGGCGTGGAATCTCAATGGAATGGTGTAAAGCAACAAATAGCAGAGTTTAAAGAAATAAAGCAAAGTGTGCAAGATTATATGGGTGGGCTTAGTAACTACCGATGAATCAACACGTTAAATTTTAGTTAATAGATTCTTAAATGAGAAGGGGTTGTATGATAAATACAATATTTTTAAGAAAAACTATCAACCATGAAAAAACTACTATTTGGCATTATCATATGTGCCGTGGCAATTTTGACAATTTCTGCAATAAACCCTAACAAGAACTCTCTTTCTGAAAACTTTATTATTGGCACTCCAGATATTGCATCGGTGAATGCCTTAAGCTTTGGCCCCGACGGTATTTTATTTGTTGGGGATTCTAAAAATGCATCTATCTATGCGATAGATACAAAAGATGTGGAGAATAAAATGGCCCCTGAGAGCATTAACATCAATGATTTTGATGCTAAAATTGCTGCCTCGTTGGGTACAACCGCTGATAATATTAGTATTACAGATATGGCTGTAAATCCAATATCTAAGATTGCATATTTTTCAATTAATAGTATGGATGGCACACCAGTTCTTCTAAAACTCAATGGGGACAACATGGAACACGTTTCACTTAACAATGTTAGTTATTCAAAAATTGAGTTAAAAGATGCAATTGCTGTGGACGCAAAGGACAGAAGAGGTCGCTCACAACGTGTTTGGGCCATATCTGATATGCAATATCATGATGGAAAGATTATGGTTTCTGGATTGTCCAATAAAGAGTTTGGTTCAACTTTTAGAAGCATCCCATTCCCATTTAAAGATAACCAAGATTATGCATCTTTGGAAGTCTATCATGCAGCTCATGGTAGATATGAAACTTATGCACCCATCAAAACATTTGATGTAGTTGAAATTAGTGGAAAAGATTATTTAATGGCAAGTTATACCTGTACGCCTTTGGTATTATTTCCTATGGATGAGTTAAAAGCAGGAAAGCATGTAAAAGGAAGAACTGTTGCCGAATTTGGTTGGGGAAATTCACCTTTAGATATTGTTTCGTACAAGAAAGATGGGAAATCATATTTTTTAATGTCTAATTCCAATAGACCTGTTATGCGCATCGATTATGAAGACGTAGCTTCTTCCAAAGATGATATTACAGAAAAGGTGGATACAACTGAAGGGGTAGATTATTTCTCATTACCAATGGTAAATGTTCAACAAATGGATGTTTTAAATGGAAATACTATACTATATGTTCAAAGAACATCAAATGGTGATTTAGTTCTTAGAACCCGTTCTATTTAATGCCAAGAAATATAACTCACATATTTAATAATGGGATTAAGTTTTTCTTAATCCCATTTATTTTATTGACTATAGCTAGCTGCAAAAATGTTCATAATCATATAGACGTGCATGTTGATTTTGAAAATGAAAAAGCTATAAGCATAACATTTATATCAGATAAAGCCCCTGAAAGTTATCAAGTCTATATATATGGAAATGATGAAATTCCGGTATTGGGAAGCTTTTTGTCAGTTAATGATTCAAAAACCTTTAGACCAATCATTCCTTTTTCCTCTGGACAGCAGTACGAATTAAAATGTGATGGGGAAATAGTTGGTAGCTTTGCAATTCCAAAATTAAAAAATAGAACTAAACCAGAACTTTTAACCATTTACCCGAGCAGGGATACTGTGCCAGAAAATTTATTAAAAATGTATTTTGTCTTTTCTCACCCCATGCAAGAGGTAAAAAACTCTTTAAATTACATTACAGTAAAAAATATTGAAACAGGTAAAGAAGAATCCATTTTTTTAGAGTTACAACCAGAACTTTGGAATAAAGAACATACACACCTTACTTTGTGGCTAGATCCAGGACGCATAAAGACCAATTTAATCCCTAACAAAGAACAAGGCTTACCAATTATAGATGGTTCTACCTATGAAATTAAAATTGCAAGTAATTGGAAGGATTCCAACGGAAACCCTATAGGTCAAGAATATAATAAACAATTCTTTGTAACAGAACGAGATACCTTAAAACCTGCATTAAGGGATTGGAAGTTATATGTTCCAAACAATAAAAATAATAACACTTTAAAAATCAATTTTAATGAATCTATGGATGCCATTTTGGCCAGGGAGACCATCCATATTTTTGATTCCGACAATAATAGTATAGATGGAGCGTATGTTTTGTTGAACAATGAAACTGCTTTGGAATTTACTTCTAATACAAAATGGGAAAAAGGGAGGTATAGAATACAGGTTGAATCTAAATTAGAGGATTTGGCGGGAAACAATTTTAATCACCTATTTGATGTTGATTTGGAAAAGGAATCTTTTCAAGGAAATTCTCAACCAAATCATGTTTTATATTTTAACATTCAATAAAATTATAGTTTAAATAAATGGAATGGTTTATGATATAAAATTAGTAGAGAGATTTAATTTTAATAAAATGAAAAATACAATTTTAATTGTTCTACTTTTCTTTGGAGCTTCAGCCCTAAAAGCACAAGCTCAAAATGAAAACCAGTTTAAAGAAATAAAAAGAATGATTGCATCCGAGTCATTCTATTTTGATGCAATTACTGCGTTGCCATCATATGGAAGCAGTGTAAGTCTAACAACGAACCCTGGGCATTTCAAATTAAATAAGGATAGGGTAGAGGTGTTCTTGCCTTTTTTCGGCGAGATGTACCAAATGGGTGGTTATGGCACTAATGGCCCCATAGAAATTAGTAATAGGGTTTTAGACTATAAGGTAAAGTTTAATAATAAAAAACAAAAGGTTATTATAACATTTAATGCTCGAAATAAATCTGAACGGTTTGATTTTACTGTAAGCATTAATAGAAGTGGAAAATCAAATGTTGTGGTACGAAGTATGAATCGAAGTATTATTAGCTATTATGGTAAAATGACTCCTTTGTTAGAAAATAGTTATACAAAATAAAATAAGGGATATCATATGATATCCCTTATTGTTTAACCTAAGATCGTAAT
>NZ_JBWFBN010000011.1:0-49243 GCF_056326165.1 Saonia sp. | reverse complement strand
AATTTAACCCAACTCTTAATGTGTGTGATTTCTATTCTCTGACCAGCGTACTCTTTTGCTGTCCTTAAAAGTTGAGAAAAATGAATGTCTTCTTGATTCTGTCGGTGTGTGATTGATAAAAGTTCTCATGATGTTGTTTTTTTTGATTGATGATGAATTTTTTGATTGATTCGTTATACCTAATGGGTATGATTTCTACTTTCTGACCATTGTACTCTTTTGCTATTTCTAAAGTTAGAAAAGTAAGAATGTCTTCTTGATTCTGTTGGTGTGTGATTGATAAAAGTTCTCATAATATATTGTTTTTAAATTGTTATAAATAATTGTTTTATATCTATAAGACGAGAACAATTATGTTTTGTTACAGTACTATGTAATAAATAGTACTGTTTTAAACAAAATTTAACAATTTCAATATTACAAAAAATGTATAACTAATTGATTAATAGATATTTAAAATAATTATAATTTTTAAATATTTAACATATATATTTTTGAGAATGTGGCAGAAAAGTCAAAATAGGTACTTTGGTGGTATGTAGAAACTAAATTAATTTGGCTTATTCTTTGTTTAATTCTACTAATAACTCTTCAAAATTTTCTATTCCTTTATATAACCGGCCACCTATATTTAGGATAGGGGTTTTAAGTGAGTCCAATTGTACACCGGAACCATAAGCTTTGCCCAATTGTTCTTTTATATTTGGTTTTTCGTTTAGGTTATAATGTCTAAATATGTAGTTATTGGTCGTTAAGGAATCTACTAGCGTCGTACACGCTTCACAATCATTGGTTAGATACACAGTAACATGTTTTTTAGGCTGTATCTTTTTTGGTGGTACTTTAATAATAGTGAATTCCTTTTTTACTGAACGTCTAGATAAACTATCATTTGCAGTAATTTCATAGGAGTAAGTCGGTTTCTTATCCCTAAACAACACAATGGTCTTTAAGTGTACTTTGGAAGTAGCGGGTATTCGTATCAATCGGGGAGGAGCGGCACTTTGTCTAAAATTAGAACCTTTTACCTTAAATAAAACATCATAATCGGTATCAGTTTCATTTAAACCATAGAATGCCAACCGATTGGGTAATTCTTTTACCTCAATTTTAATAGGTTGTTCTTGAGCGTTTAATTGATTAAAAGCCACAAATAGAATTAGGAGTAATTTTTTGAGCATACTTTTTTTGTTTTCAATGTATGAAAATAGTTTGATTTAATTTGAATAGAGAAGTTAATCTGCTGATTTTATTCGTTTTAAAATAACATATCTATAAATCTGGATATATAAATATAATTTGTATATTTGCACCATGGATATTATAGAAATTAGTAAAGTACTCTCTAATGTAACCAGAGTCAATATATTAAAGTGGCTTAAGGAACCAGAGAAGAACTTCCCACCACATAAAGATATTGATGGTTTTGAGGATGGAGTATGTGTGGGTAATATACAGGACAAGGCTGGTTTGTCCCAATCTGCCACATCAACATATTTAACAATGATGCAGAATGCCAATTTATTAATTCCTACTAGGCATGGTAAATGGACTTATTATAAAAGAAATGAAGAAGTAATTGCAGAATATATTAAATCCCTGAGCAGGGAGCTGTAATTTTTTAAATGCATATATCTATAATTCTAGATAAATAGATTAATAAAAAAATATGAAAATAATAATAATAGGAGGGAACGGGACAATTGGCAACAAGGTATCATCTCATTTTAAAAAGAAACATGAAGTTGTAATTGCTGGAAGAAAAAAGGGAGACATACAAGTTGACATAAAGAATTCCAAGTCTATATTAAAGATGTTTGAGGATATAGGCAAAGTGGATGCCATTATATCCATTGCAGGGGAAGCTAAATGGGCTCCTTTTAATGATTTAAGCGAAGAGGATTTTCATATAGGGCTTCAAAGCAAACTTATGGGTCAGGTAAATTTGGTTAGAATTGGCAAGGACTATCTCAATCAAAAAGGCTCCATAACATTAACCACAGGTATTTTAGCTGATGACCCAGTTAAAATGACGACAAGTGCAGCCATGGTGAACGGAGCACTTCATAGTTTTGTAAAGGCTGTTAAATTGGAAATGAAAAATGGAATTCGTGTAAATGTAGTTTCCCCAGGATTGGTGGAGGATGCAGTCGAAAAATATCAGGATTATTTCCCTGGACATGTTGCCATTACCATGGACAAAGCAGTAAATGGCTATGTAAGAAGTTTAGAAGGCACTGACAATGGAGAAATAATTAAAATTTATAACTAAACAACAGAACAATGAAAACATATATAATAGATTCGTTTACAGATGAGCTTTTTAAAGGAAATCCAGCAGGAGTTAGCCTTGTTGAAAATAACATTAGTGAAGAAAAGATGCAGCATATAGCTCATGAATTGGGATTGTCTGAGACTGCTTTTATAAAGAAGCAAAGTGAAAACGTTTATTCCATTCGCTATTTTTCTCCGTTTGAAGAAATTCCATTGTGTGGACATGCTACTTTGGCTTCAGCAAAAATTCTTTTTGATAATCACAATTTGGAGGAAATTCACTTTATAACTCATAGCGGAGTGGATTTGGTCACAAAAAAGGATGGTGAGTTCATTGCTATGGAGTTCCCTACCTATGAAACAACGCCATCCAAAGCACCCAAAGAACTTTTGGCAGCTTTGGGAATAGATGAAATTGTAAATGCAGAGTATAATAAAGAGAATAACATTCTTTTGGTAGAAATAGCTGACCCTCAACTTTTGATTGACTTGGCACCAGATTTTGTTGCTTTAAAAAAATCATCAAACAATATAAGTGGAGTTTTAGTTACTTCGCCTTCTAATAATCCTGAATATGATTTTCAATCTAGATATTTTTGGCCTTGGGTGGGCACCAATGAAGACCCAGTTACTGGAGCTACTCATACTTTTTTAACTCCGTATTGGGGAAAAAGAAATGGAAAAACCAAAATGAAATCTTTTCAGGCGTCCAAAAGAACTGGTTTTATGGAACTAGAATTATTAAATAACGGGAACTTAATTATTAAGGGAAAAGCGGTATCAGTATTGGAAGGTGCTCTATCTATTTAAGTTTCCATAATTTAAGGGATTAATAAATACAGATATCATAACAGCACTTTTAAAAGGAAATTTTATATTTGCAGTGTTTAAGAAGATAAACATAAACCAGTAATTTAGTTGCAAGCTAGCTTTTAGGTAAAATTTAAGTATACATTCATTGTTCTTTCCAAACATTCGTTTCGTATTTCATCTTCTTTAAACATTAAAGTAAAAGAAGTATAACTAATAATAACGAATGGCAAAATCACAGCAGACATTTAATAAGAGTGAAAAAGAAAAAAAGCGTTTAAAAAAGCGTGAAGAAAAAAGAAAGAAGATGTTGGCTCGTAAAGAAGAGGCAAAAGAGAATGGGAAAACAGGAATTCCTATGGCCTATGTAGATTTTAATGGAAATCTTGTGGATACACCGCCAGACCCAACAATGAAAGTGGAGATTGAAGCTGAAAGTATTGTATTGGGAATTCCTAAGAAAGAAGAGGGTGATGAGGAAGAATTTGACCCAGTAAGAAATGGAAAAGTATCATTTTTTGATACCTCTAAAGGATTTGGGTTTATTATTGATTCTGAAAATCAAGAAAAATATTTTTGTCACGTTAGTGGTTTGATTGATGAAATTTTTGAAAATGACAAGGTCTCTTTTGAGTTAGAGAGAGGTATGAAGGGTATGAATGCCGTTCGTGTAAAGAAAATATAAGACTTTCTAAGTGTTCTAGGCGAAGCTAAAAGGTCAAATTATTACCACTTACTTTTTTGAATCTTTATGAGTAAAACTGAGAATAGAACACTCATCATTCTTGCTTTTTTTTCTATTTATGTTATTTGGGGCTCCACCTATCTGTTAAACAAAATTGCCGTGACAGAGTTGCCTCCATTTATGTTGGCCTCAATACGTTTTGTTGTGGCTGGCATTCTCATATTTATCCTTTCCAAGTTAATGGGTATTTCTATAGCCATTAGTAAAAGGGAATTGTTAAATACAACTATAGCTGGATTTCTATTTTTAACACTTGGTAATGGTATTGCCGTTTGGGCATTAAAATATGTAGATAGTAGTTTTGCGGCATTATTGATTTCTGGGCAACCCTTGGTCATTCTTATTTTAATGAGAATTGTAGAAGGTAAAAAAATACAACCTATGTCTTATGTAGGTGTAGTTTTGGGTGTTTTAGGAATGTATCTTTTGGTAAGTCAAAGACAGATTGTTCTACAAGAAGGCGCTGTCATTGGAATGATTATGATTTTTGTATGCATGATTAGTTGGGCATTTGGAAGCCTTTTTGTTGCCAAAGCAAAATTGCCAAGTAATTTCTTTGTAAATACTGGCTACCAAATGATAACGGGTGGAATTTTAATGGCTGCTTTTAGTTTATCCTATGAAGATGCCTGGTCATGGCCAACACAATGGAGTGGTAAAGTACAATTATCCATGATTTTGTTGATTGTCTTTGGTAGTATAGTGGCTTTTACTTCTTTTAATTATTTATTAAAAGTGGTCTCTCCAGAAAAAGTCGCTACCAATACGTATGTAAACCCTATTATAGCGTTGCTTTTGGGCTGGTACTTTTTAAACGAACAAATTACATTTCAATCAATTATTGCCGCCGTAATACTCTTAACAGGTGTATATTTTATTAATACAAAGAAAAGACTTAGGGGATATTCAAGGTTTTTGGGTAAGAAGTCCAAAGTGTAAAACATCCTTGTTTTTTTACGTTCATCATAATTTTATTGCAATTATTCGTCAAACCTTATTAAAGACAGTAAATTTGCACTCCCTTAAAAAATGGTATGGCAGAATTGGCACAAGAATTACAGGAAAAAAAAACTGACAAAGAACTCTATAGCTATCAGAAAGGCGCTATTGATAAAATCTTTGAAAAATTTGACTCAGCTCCTGATGATTACCATTTGTTATATCAACTTCCTACGGGTGGTGGAAAAACTGTTATTTTCTCTGAAATTGTTCGTCAGTATTTAAAGAACCACAACAAAAAAGTGTTGGTAATGACACACCGTGTTGAGCTATGTAGACAAACTTCAGAAATGCTTACAAGTTTTGGTGTTCTAAATAAAGTGGTAAACAGTACTGCCAATTTAGATGACCAAAATGAGTTCGTCTGTTTTGTTGCGATGGTGGAAACATTGAACAATAGATTAAACGATGATATGTTGGATATTTCTGATATCGGATTGGTCATTATAGATGAGGCACACTACAATTCCTTTACCAAACTTTTTAAGTTTTTTGAAAAATCCTTTATCCTTGGGGTAACCGCAACACCTTTAAGTTCTAACAAGGAACTGCCAATGAAGGATAATTATAATGAACTCATTGTGGGGGAGAGTATTGAAAATCTTATTGAAAACGAGTTTCTAGCCAGAGCAGAGGTTTTTCAATATGATATGGGACTAACATCATTGGAAGTAGGGTCTAATGGCGATTACACAGTTAAATCCTCTGAAGATCTGTATTCAAGTCCGGCAATGTTGGATAAGCTGTTACAGGCCTATCAAAAGCATTCCAAAGGAAAAAAAACATTGATTTTTAATAACGGAATCAATACCTCTATACACGTATACCATACTTTTAATGCTGCTGGGTTGCCCATAATGCATTTGGACAATACAGCTACAAAGAAACAACGTAAGCAGATTTTAAAATGGTTTAAAGAAACCCCGGATGCTATTTTAACATCAGTAAGTATTTTGACTACAGGTTTTGACGAACCCACGATTGATACTATTATCCTTAATCGTGCAACAAAATCCTTAACGCTCTATTATCAAATGATAGGTCGTGGTTCTAGGATATTAAATAATAAGAATAAGTTTACTGTCATAGATTTAGGGAACAATAACTACAGGTTTGGACCTTGGGGAGCCGATTTGGATTGGAAAACTATATTTAGTTCTCCAAAATTCTATATGGAACGTCTGGCAAGTGATGAGGAAATAGAAGGTAATTTTAGGCATGAAATGCCCGAAGAACTTCGAGCCGAATTTTCTAAATCTGAAGAAGTTTATTTTGATATTAAAGATGTTTATACAAATGCCGTTGCAGGAGGTGAGTCTTCAAAAGTTGTGTTGGAACGTTCTATAGCACAACATGCCAAGATTTGTACAGAGAATAGTGAGGATGTTTATGACGCATTGGCATTGGCCAAGTTATTGGAAGTGGATATTGACCAGCGTATACAGACGTACGCAAAATGTATCAGTAGAAGCACCCATAATTTCTTAAGTTGGTTAAAGGATGATTATCAAAAAAAATTGAATTCTTACTTGCGTCAAAATTTTGATTCTATTTTTGAAGAAATTCATGGATATCCTCCAGAAGACTAGTCAACTAGCCCCTATTATTTTAATTTTATTACTGCCACCCTTTTATATACTGTTATCTTTGCGGAAAATTATACCATGTCAAAGTTGTTTTCTGATTTAGGGGTTTCTGATCTACTCCAAAAAAGCTTATCTGATTTAGACTTTTCTGTCCCAACGGATATTCAAAAGAAAGCAATCCCTATTTTATTAGAAAAGAAGGACGATTTTGTGGGTTTGGCAAAAACGGGTACAGGGAAAACTGCTGCTTTTGGTTTACCACTGCTACAATTGGTAAACACAGAAAATTCAGGCGTACAAGCAGTAATCCTTGCACCTACAAGGGAACTGGGGCAACAAATTTTTGCCAATTTAGAATCTTTTGCTTCCAACATGTCAAAAGTTTCCATTGCATCTACCTGTGGAGGTATTCCTATAAAACCACAAATAGAACGTTTAACAAACCCTACACATATTGTAGTGGCTACTCCTGGACGTTTAATTGATTTAGTGCAACGAAAAGCCATCAATATTAAAGAAGCTGGTTATTTGGTTTTAGATGAAGCCGATGAAATGGTAAGCGCGCTTAAAGATGGGTTGGATAAAATAGTAGCTGAGTTGCCAAAAAAGAGAAGAACAATTTTGTTCACAGCCACCATGCCGGGAACCATAAAACAACTTATTCAAAATTACATGTCTAAACATGTAATAGAGGTACGGGCTGATATGGAAACAGTGGGACACCAAGGTATAGACCATCAATATGTAGTGGTAGAACCCATAGAAAAATTAGAAGTTCTCATGCATTTTCTAACATCTAGAGATGGAGAACGTGGGATTGTTTTTTGTAAGACAAAGGCCGCAGTTAATAAGCTTGCTAAAAATTTAGCTATAAATAAATTCTCTTCGGGAGCATTGCACGGTAGTTTATCTCAACCTATTCGAGATAGAATTATGGGGCAGTTTAGAGAAGGTCATATTAATATTCTTGTGGCAACAGATTTAGCAGCAAGAGGGATAGATATTAAAGAAATAGCATATGTGGTTAATTATCATTTACCAGATGTACATGAAGTATATGTTCATAGAAGCGGCCGTACAGCTAGGGCAGGGGCAAAGGGCTTTGCACTAACAGTTTTACAACAGGAAGAAGTTGAAGATATTGCCGATTTTGAAAATGAACTTGGTATTGCCTTTAAGAAATTCAAAAAAGCAGATGCACAGAAAATAGATGAAAATAACACGCTCATTTGGGCCAAGAAAGTTTTTAAAACAAAACCCAATCATGCCGTTTCTAACGAGTTTAAAAATAAAGTGCACACGGTATTTCATCATCTTACAAAAGAAGAATTAGTAGAGAAACTTTTGGCAAGCTATATTGTAGAACACACTAATCTACCTACTAAAAAGATGAATACGTCTGGTGTAGATTCAGAATTTTCAAATTAACGATTATGGAATCTTTTTCAGAATTTAAAATCAATAACCAATTAAGGAATGCCATAATAGATTTGGGTTTTGAGAAACCCACTCCAATCCAAGCACAGGCATTTTCTGTGGTTATGTCTGGGAAAGATGTTATTGGTATTGCGCAAACAGGTACAGGAAAAACCTTTGCCTATATGCTGCCCATATTGCAGACGCTTCCTTTTTCAAAGGAGTTACACCCCAGAGTCTTGGTCGTTGTGCCAACACGTGAGTTAGTGATACAGGTAGTAGAAGAAATAGAAAGGTTTGGTAAATATTCATCTGTTCGTGTTGCAGGGGTTTATGGGGGTACTAATATGAATAGGCAAAAAGAAGCCTTGGCCGAAGGTGCGGATATTGTGGTGGCAACTCCAGGGCGTTTGTACGATTTGGTTTTGTGTAAAGCCCTGCAATTAAAGTCAGTTAAAAAAATGGTGATTGATGAAGTAGATGTGATGCTAGATTTAGGTTTCCGTTTTCAACTCACCAATATTTTTGATTTGCTACCGGAAAGAAGGCAAAACATTATGTTTTCTGCTACTATGACCAATGAGATTGAAACCCTTATTCAGGATTTTTTTAAAGGAACCCAAAAAGTTTCCGTAGCAGTCAGTGGTACGCCTTTGGATAATATATCCCAGCATTGTTATGCTGTTCCTAATTTTTATACCAAAGTAAATCTATTGGTGCATTTGCTTCAAAATGTGGAAGAGTTTCATAAGGTACTGGTCTTTGTTTCAAACAAAAGAAGTGCCGACCTCTTATTTAAAAATTTGGAAGAATTTTTTAGTGAAGAAATATGCCTGATTCACTCCAATAAAACCCAAAATTATAGGATACGTTCCATTCGCCAGTTTGATGAAGGTAAAAACAGAATATTGGTGGCTACTGATGTTATGGCTCGTGGATTGGATTTGGATGAGATTTCCCATGTCATAAATTTTGATACGCCCAGTTTTCCAGAAAACTATATGCATAGGATTGGCAGAACGGGTAGAGCAAAGAAGGAGGGAACCTCACTGTTGTTTTATACGGAGAAGGAAAGGGAAAGTAAAGAGGCTATTGAAAAATTGATGGAGCTCAAAATTCCTAAAAATGAACTGCCTGCATCAGTTGAAGTATCCAAAGAGTTAACGGCAGATGAACGGCCAAAAATAATGGAGCGCAACAACCCTAATAAATCGGAATTAGAGGAACGCGGAGCTAGTTTTCATGAGAAAGCGGAAAAGAACAAGAAAATAAACCAGGGTGGTTCTTATAAGCGTATTATAAAGCAAAAGTATAAAAAGCCCAAAACCAAAGGGGATAAAAATTATAATAAAAGGAATAAACGAAAGTAATACAGCATACAGGTTTATGTCAGAGGGTGATAAATACAAAGAAAGCACAATTACGGAAGAAGAGGTTGATAAGTGCATTGCCTTATTGGAGCAGTTGGTGAATAATACCAATGATATATTTGAAATCCCCAAGGATAAACGTACAGCACTATTAATTGCTTCGGGAAAGCTTTCCAGACCTAGTAGGGACGAGTTTTCCAGAAGAAAGAAAGACGCAAAAAAGGCTCAAAAACGTAAGCAAGCAGCAAAAGATAAAAACGCACGGAAAATTACAGGAATACGCAGTGCCCGTGAGGCCACAGTCTTTGTTGCACCAAAATTATTGCCTGCGGCAGATTTAACCAAGGAGACACCAGAATTGGAATCGGCAAGGAATTGCTATGTATGCAAGACCATGTTCACCAAGCTTCACCATTTTTATGATACCATGTGTACGGACTGTGGTGATTATAATTATGCTAAACGTTTTCAAACATGCGATTTAGATGGGCAAGTAGCCGTTATAACTGGCTCACGCTTAAAAATAGGATATCATATCACCTTAATGTTATTGCGCGCTGGTGCAACAGTTGTTGCTACTACAAGATTCCCGGCTGACTCTGCCCTACGTTATTCTAAAGAAGAGGATTTTTCACAATGGGGACATCGTCTAAAAATCCATGGTTTGGATTTGCGTCATATCCCAAGCGTAGAGATTTTTTGTAATTATATTGAGCAGAAGTATAATCGGTTAGACATCTTAATCAATAATGCCGCGCAGACCGTACGGAGACCCGCAGGATTTTATCAGCATCTAATGCCTAATGAGGAACGACCCATAGATTCTTTACCCAAATACGCTGCGGATTTATTAAGTGATCATGTTGCTTGTCTAACCGAGTTAAAGCAACTGACCACGACAGCCTCACCCAATCAAAATATGCCCGTAACATGGCATGGCCCAGAGCCAGGAATTGGAATACGTGCTTCGGCTAAATTATCTCAGATTCCCTATAGTTTTGACAATTCTTTACAAGCAAGCGAAGTATTCCCAGAAGGTGAATTGGATGCTGATTTACAACAGGTAGATTTAAGAAAAACCAACAGCTGGCGTTTAAAATTGGGAGAGATAGAAACCACTGAAATGATAGAGGTTCAATTAGTGAATTCCGTTGCACCTTTTGTGTTGTGCAATCGTTTATCAGAATTGATGAAAGAGGAGAATACAGGTAAGAAACATATTATAAATGTTTCTGCTATGGAAGGCAAATTTCATCGGTTTTTTAAGGAAGATCGTCACCCACATACCAACATGGCAAAAGCGGCCCTTAATATGCTTACACATACTGCTGCAGGTAGTTTGGCCAAAAATGGTATATACATTAATGCTGTGGATACGGGTTGGGTTACAGATGAAGACCCCACAGAATTGGCCAAGAAGAAAGAAGAGTTGCATGATTTTCAACCTCCCTTGGACATTGTTGATGGTGCGGCCAGAGTAATGGATCCATTAATTGATGGTATTAATACAGGAAAGCATTGGAGCGGCAAATTTTTAAAAGACTACAGACCTATTGATTGGTAGAACCATTGCTTAGTGCTTGTTTATAAGATTTTGTACACCAGAATTTATATAATTTTTGAGAGATTTCGTTATCGGCTCGGCTATAACCTAGTAGCGGGAAATCAGGCAGGGTTTTTAGTCCTCGAACCACCCACATAAAAGTAAGGATTTTGGGGTTATGGGATGGGCAACTATAGATTATAAGTTTTGTTGGCATTAGTTTTTTACAATAATTAAATTTCTTAACTAATATGTTACACTAATATTCAATCCTAAACTCATGTTTTCAATTTCCACCCAACTTGCTTGACTCGCATGTCTTGTAAATGTTGTTGAACCACCCAGAGAGGTTGAAAAATATAAATCTTTATGGCTTAAATTTTCTATCCATTCCATAGAAACGAAAATATCCTCATCTACAACAATATTATAATCACTTATATCTACTATAAAAAGACCTTTATTCTTCTTGCATTCAACAATAATGTTTTTATTAAGAATTGTTTCATATGGAATCCCATTTTTTAAATTATATATGTTTAGCCTGAAATTGAATCGTTTGAGATGGTTTTTATAGATGTTTATATTAACTTTTTTAATATATATGGGGCCTTCTTCAATTTTAATTAGTGTTCCTATTTCATTGCCCAACTCGTTAGATTGAAACCCAAAAACCGAATTATTTGTTATGGAAGTATTTCCCAAAACAACTTCTTTTTTTTCTTTATTTGATATAACTACTTCGTCTAATTGAATTGCTTCTTCTACTAATTGTAGAATAGGATTTTCAAGAATTCTACTTTTAAAATCAATGACAGTAAAAAGTAAATCTTTGTAGCCAATCATTGAAATTCTTAATGTATCATAACTTTGATTTTCACTAAAATCTAATTTAAAATTTCCCATTTCATCAGAAACTGTTCCTATGTTTTTTCCAATTACCCCAATATTTACCCACGGTAGAGGTTGTTTTGATTTACTTTCTATTAATTGTCCTTGAAATGACTTCTGACTATAAATATTTAAAGTTGAAATGATGATTATAGCGGTGATATAGTATTTTCTATTCATTTTTGATTTATTTAAAAGGTATTATTGTTGATTTTAAGAAGAGTATTTTTCATTAAGTAAATGAAATCAGTGTTTTAAGTATGTCAGAGTTAATAAAGTCCAAACTGCTCCGATGATATCAATAAATCCGAAAAGGATGATTTTTGGCTTGGCAATTTTAAAAACCACTAATCCCGAAAACCCTATTAACCCAACAATTCGTGCATAAACAGATGCCCAATAAAAACTATAAACTTCATTTTGTGCAGAATTCAAATAAAAGTATCCCAGAGAGAGGGCAATTATTCCAACAACTCTAATCCAATGATCTTTTGGTTTCTCATGTCCAAAAAGGCTCAGTGTTTTGTCAGGTATAAAAAGTAGAAGTATACCAATTAGCAATACATAGATTCCCCAAATAAAAATACTTAGTGTAACTGCATTCATAGCCGATATTTGAAATTTATTTTTATTAGTATTCTATTATTAAATTTAAACTAGAGATACATATGCTTTTCCCACTTTGATGATTGTCAAATACAAGTGTCATTTGATTTTTGTTTTTTACCTCAAAAACAACCACCCCTTCTCTTTCAAAATAATTGGTAAAACTAGCCTTAAAATCAGATTCCTGAATTCCGAATTTTACTTTGGTTAATTTTTGAATTCCATTTTTGTGCTTAGTTTCTTCCTTTGCTTTTTTTGTTTCTGGTTTAAATGGTAATCTAAAAGTCCAAGGCAAGGATGCTTTGGTGTCATTTGTCAAAATATCAATTGATAATCCTTTGGGGAGATACTCAGGAAAATATTTTTGACTAGCAGAAAATAATGAGTTAACATCTGAAGTATTCTTTAAACATAATCCATAAGGCGATTTTCCGTTTGTTTTAAAGTTCGAGCGTTCCCATAATTTTGTACCAGAAGTTAATTCACTTGTAATTTCACTTTTATTATTGACCCAGAGTATTTCAAGATAAAAATTCTCAAAATAAAATTTTCGATTTATTGTTCCTTGACCTTTATGAATCCGACTACTTCCTTCAGTAAAACCCAATTCAACTAATTCATTGGCTTCTTTTCCATTTTCATTTGAGAATATAAATATGTGGTCAACTTTCATTTTTTTTAACATTACTAAGAGCTTCATCTTTGCTGGAACCAGTAGGGTTTATAAAAAAATATGCAAAAATGAAAGCTTAAAAATATGTTTGAAAGATTCATAATTTATTCATTTATAGAAATACTTTGCTTGTATAAATAGAGTGGAAAAGCAAAGGATAATCCTAACATTAGATTTAGAAAAATATATGCCCAAATAGAATGCTTATTATTTGCATTACGTTTGGTATACATATAATACCAGAAAAAGGAAGAACATAAAAGCAAATCAACACTAAATGCCGAATCGGCAAAATTTGAAAATAATTGATTAGCGAATAGTGAAAAATCAAAACCATGAGTCATGATAAACTGACCAATAAAATAGTTAGGCACTATGAGGCCTATGATTGCGAGCGTTAAGTAAATACTTTTCATGATAAACTTTTAATGTTATTAATTACTGTTTTTAAATGGTTTGTAATATGATGAATAGTCAGTAGACGCCTTTTTTAGTTGGTTTTTGTTATTGGAATAGGAATAATTTCTGTTGGATAACCTTCGGTATCTACTTCTCCTCCATCATTTCCAAAAAGCGCATGATGCATATACAAATTATTGCCCGTATCATCTATAAAGAATACTTGCTTAAATGCTTCCTCTCGTCCATCACTATAAGTCGCAGTTCCATCAATTTTATTGACAATTACTTGATTGCCATTAAATCGAATAGTTGTGGTGCCGGAATTGTTAAAAGTAATAATGACGGCTTGACTTAAAATAGGATCTCCATTGCATTGTAAATCATCATATCCTTTAATATGGATCTGAAGATTTTCATTATTAAAACTTAAAGATTCATTTATAATCATGTTGTTGTTTGCTTCTACACATCCCGAAGACCATATACCATTCATGCTAATTTCATTTCCCGAAATTGTTTTTAACATTATTGTGAATGTTGGATTAGTACCTTCATCTTTTTGACAGGATACCATTACATGGCTTGTTAAAAAAAGAAATGCAATAAACTTTAGAGATTGTGATTTTAATACCTGTTTAATTATTTCTTTTGTTTTCATTGTTTAATAATTTTATTAATAGAAATGTAAAATGAGAAGTAGGAAAGACACTCAGAGATTTTATTGAATGTACTTGACTATTCAATTCAATATCACTCGCTTTAAAGTTATGTGTTATACCTATCCAAGGCGTATGCAATGGAATCTAACTCAAATTCAAAATATTTTTTTTTGAGCTATTATACTGGTCGAACCTGCAATTAAAACAACTATTACTAAGATGATTGTTATCACTATTTCTTGTTTTGAATGATAGTACAAATGTATTTTGACTTACAAAGAATCATTTGACTATCTGCGCAAAAGGTTTGATACATTGCGTAAAAAACAAGGAATGTTATTGAATGTTAGTGCTGCGTTTTAAAGTCGGAAGGAGTGAGTCCTGTCCATTTTTTAAAGCTTCTAGAGAAAACAGAGATGTCAGAAAACCCAGTAAGAAAGGCTACATCTGTTATGTTCAATTCGTTATTTTTTAATTGAGCCATGGACAACTCTTTTCGAACATTTTTTAGAATGGATTGAAACGTGGTTCCTTCATTTTTTAAGTTGGCCTGTAAACCTCTTACACTAAGAGCTAGTTCTTGAGCAATGTCTTCAATTCTTGGGGCTTCGGCCGCCAAGCTTTTTTCAATGGCTTTCTTTACTGATCTTGTATATTGGTTTAACCTATTATGCTCTCTTCCTGCATAAGATAGCATAGATTCAAAATGGTTAAACATGTCGTTATCAGACCCAGATACTTTATTATCTAAATCATCACTTAAATAAGTGATGTATGAATTATCACATCCAAATTCAACTTCTGTCAATTCAAATAGCTCTATATACGTTTTATAGTTGGCAGGTTTAGGAAAGTGAAACCCTACTTTGGTAGGAGACACAGGAAATACCGAACAATTTTTGATCATAAAAACTAGGGCGGAAAGCGTGAAATCTACAGTATATCTAAAGCTATCTTTCCATTCTTCTTGCATAGTATATTCTATTCGAGTTATATTCCCTTCATATATTACTTCACAGAATATGATTGACGCAACAAGCTGTTGGTACAAACATAATTTTTCAATTGCTACCAGTAACGATGGAGAATTCATCATAACATAACCAAGAACCCCAGCCAATTGTAATCTAATTTTTGACCCACTAATTAATCCTATGTCTTCAGAGTTGGTTTGGCGAACAATAGATTCCCAAACTGCCATAGTTGTTTCAACGGATACTCTGCTACTTGATGACGCCAGGATTTTTTCGGAAAGATTTGCGTCTTCAATTATTGTCGCCCTATTCGCTCCAAATGTCTCACCTACAACAATACGTAAATTGATTAAGGAAGCTGGAATATTTTCGGATCTTCTCATGGAATAGGTCTTAAATACAAATGCATTACGTTTTATAGCTATTGAATGCAAATAGCATTTCTCTAATTATCACCAACGCTAATATATAAATCTGTTTTAATAATTTATATCGACTGATACTGAAACATAGTTCAGCACAGGTAACTAAGTTAGCACTTGGGTTTTTTAGATTCAAGGCTTAAGGGAACATACTTATAAAAAGTTTATTAACTATAAAAATATGAAAAGCGTCATCCAAAATGAGAAACATAGTAATGTTGAAAATCTAAGATAGGACAATGGGATTTCTCACAATCGCTTCACTCTGTTCAAAATGACTACGAACTTGGTTATCCTTCTAAGGAAAAGGTGTAATTTTGCGCCTCATTTAGAAAATCTCCATATGAAACGTGTTAATGAGTATAAGAAATTATTTGGTGTAGAAAAGGAAATTGAGTTAAGACCTCTAAAGACTGCCTATAGAAATTTAGTAAAAGAATGGCATCCAGACAAGTTCCAAGATGGAGATGTTAAAAAAGAAGAAGCAGAAACCAAGAGCCGCCAAATTATAGATGGGTATCATTTTTTGGTAAGTATAGCTCCAGAGACAAAAGCAGCCAATCTAGAAGAATACAACAAGACCATTGCAGAATCTGGCATTGCTGATTACCAGCATAAGGGATTGTTATTAGAGATTACTTTTTTGGATGGCACTACCTATGAGTATTTTGGTGTAAACAGAAATGTGTTTATCAAATTTAATAATTCACCAAAACAGATGCGTTTTGCCAAACGTAGTATTTTCAACTCATATTTATACAGAAAATCTAAGAAAGAGTTGGTAGAGGCTTAACGTAAATGGTTATCCATTAGCTGAATATATAGACATTTAGGATGATTCTTCTTTTATTTATTATTTATACTGTCAATTCTTTCTTGAATTTTAAGTAAAACTTCTTTGTGAGAATATTGGGAACAATGCCCTTCCATTGGTGAAAAAACTATTTCCGCATCTGACTTAGGGTTCGTTGTGCCACTTATGAAATCTGCAAAGCTCCTTGTGGCAGGATTTAAATAAAAGTGGTCCATATCTCCCATCCAAATAAAAATTTTCCCTTGTAGTTTTGGTCCTAGTACTTCCCAGTTCTTTTGAGCGTGTATTTTGAAATCATATTTTTTCCAATGTTCAGCAACGTTCGAATCTATCTCACCAGTTAATGGGTCAAATAATGCTTTCGGCAAACCGTTATTTCCTTTTGGACTATATAGCGCAGTATGTGCACTAAATTGTCCACCAGAATTGAGATAGGAATTGGAAGCGCCCAATACATTCTCATATTGAATAAATTCTTTAAGAGATAGCATTGGTTCTCCTAAAGTACTTCTCATTACAGGTCTATCGTACCCAAATTCATTTATATAGGCATTATTATCTTTATATATATTTATTAATTGGTAGTTTTCAAACTCAACTGCATCTGGGCTGTATGAATACACACCGTTAAAAAAATCTGGATAGTACAATTGTAATCCTAATGAAACCCATCCACCAGTTGAACATCCATCCACAAAGCGAGTAGTTGCAGAATTTGTTCCCCTAAATTTTGATTCAATATATGGAATAAGTTCAGTAATCAATGCTTTACCATATGGTCCGCTATTTTCCGAATCCATTTGATAAGAGTCTCCAAATGGGCCTTCTCCATCTAAAAAAACAGTAATAATTTGAGGGGCTTCATTAGATTCCCACCATTTCATAAAGCCTTCGTTGTTAAGTAAATAATTAATTCTGGTATATCTGCCACCATATCCAGCTACGTTATATCTAATTGGATACGCTTTTTTATCATCATAATCATGTGGTAGCAAAACAGAAGCTTTTAAATTTACAGGTTTTTTCCACCAAGTAGAAAGCACTTCACTTTTAATGTCAACTACTTGAGATAAATCGTGTTCTTTTATACTTCTTGCTTCTATGGACTGATTGAGCACCAAATTAATTTTTGTTGGCTGATTTACATTTATTTTTTGTGTTTCACTAAATAAATTCCCAGGTGCATCAATTCTTGATTCCGTAAAATCTTGATCCCATAAAACTTGAACATAGTACTCACCGGTAGGAACTTCATCTAAAGTCCAATCTACTGTGCCTACCCAATCACCATCATTCTTTATAGTTATTAGGGCATTCGATTTTAACCCAATAATATTTTTTGCGAAAATATATGTTTTCTCGGTTGGAGATGGCCATGTCTGCGTACGAGGTTCAGCATTTGGGTTTTGAGAAAGGAAAAGGAAAAGCCTTCCTTCCTCTTTAAATTGTTCTTTTACGTCTTTACTTATTTCTACATTGGCAGAGAATGAAAAATTTAGCTTTTGAGAGTGTAAGCTTGTCAATGACAAGAATAAAATGAGAGCAGATAACAATAGTTTAAATTTCATTTATTTTTTTATGAATGATAACGATAGGTGCACTTGTATCAATATTTTTTTAAATATACTGAATTAATAGAAGAATCAGTAATAAGATATTTACTTGAACTTCCAGGCAACAATTCTACTTTTCTTATGGCCTTGCTCCATGGGAATTACTGTATAAGCAGCATTTAGCTTGCTCAGTTGTTTTTTGATTTTAGGTAGATTTTCGCTTTTAGAAACCAAACACGTAAAAACACCTACTTGCTTGGAAAAAACCACACTTTGCTTAATCATACGCTTAATAAACAAGGCTTCGCCTCCATTACACCAAAGCTCATTGGCTTGTCCGCCAAAATTTAATTCTAGGGTATCAGTACCTTTTAAATTACTTACTTTTTGTAGCGACCTTTTACTTGCCTCTTCCTTGGAGGCATGAAAAGGAGGATTGCAGAGTGTAAAATGAAAGTGCTCATTGGGTTGTATAATTCCTTCAAAAATACTGGCATTGTTTGGTTGGTGCCTTATTTCAATCTTATTTAAAAGTACAGGGTTTAATTTAATATTGTTTTTGGCAGATGCAACTGCTGTTTCGTCAATATCTGCCCCAACCATAGCCCAATCATAGATCTGTGTTCCCAAAATTGGGTAAATGCAATTGGCACCCACACCAATATCCAACCCCTTTATAGAACTAATAAACCCTTCTCTTTCTATAACATCTGCTATGTGGTGAATGTAATCTGCTCTTCCAGGAATGGGAGGACATAAATAGCCCTTGGGAAGCACCCAATCCGTTAGCTTATAATCCTCTAATAGAATGGCTTTGTTTAGTGCTAAAACTGCCTTAGGGTTAGAAAAATCTATAGTTTTTGTGCCGTAGTTGTTTGTGAAAACAAATTCTTTAAGTTTCTCATGACTTTTTATTAATGCCTTAAAATCATAAGGTTTATTATGAAGATTGTTTGAATGCACATGTATGTTTTCAACAAATATATAGAAGCAACCTAAACGTTCACTATTTTATAAATAGATATTCTTATTATTGCATAATAAAATATGAAGTAAGGAAATACAAAAAAGAGATTTTATTATGAGTGCTAAAGCAAAAAAATCTACAGGATTTTATATGAGAATAATCCATCGTTATTTGGGGTTTTTCCTGGCAGGAATTATGGCAATGTATGCCTTAAGTGGAGTTGTTTTAATTTTTAGAAACACGGATTTTCTTAAACAGGAAAAAGTAGTTGAAAAGCAATTGAAACCCAATATGCCCATGGAAGAATTGGGAAGAGCTGCCAGAGTTAAGAATTTTAAAGTAACAAAGGAAGAAGGTGATGTTGTTTATTTTGCCAACGGTGAGTATAATAAAATTACTGGCTTGGCTACAATACATGCCAAGGAATTACCTTTTGTTTTGGATAAAATGACCAAGATTCATAAAGCTACTACAGATAGCCCTCTATATTGGTTGAATATTTTCTTTGGGGTTTCTTTGTTGTTTTTTGTTGTCTCGGCCTTTTTTATGTTTTTACCAAAATCGGACACTTTTAAAAAAGGATTGTACTATACTTTGGGCGGAATTATCCTAACCCTTATTTTACTCTTTGTATAAAAGGGTATATAAACAATGAAATTCAGAGCCAAATATAGATGGAGGATTATTTTAACCTACATCATTGGTTGGACGCTGGCATTTCTTTTTTTGTGTGTAGTAAGAGGTGTGGGGACTATTGAAAAAAGCTCCATAACGTTTCAATTTTGGGAAGCTGTAACTGTTTCTTTTATTTTTGGCCCTTTCTTTGGAAGTATTTCTGGTTATGCACAAATACTTACTGAAGAGCGTATTTATAAACAAACTTCTATTGCCAAGTTAATATTTCTTAGGCTGCTTTTTGCCTTTTTGTTTTTGGTATTGCTCATTTTGGTTTCCTATGTGATGGTGACTACTTTTTTTGGAGAAACCAAAGGGTTGATAGCCTTTATGTTGGAGCCTGGTAGTCCGGCAATTTATTTTTATATTCTTTGTGTGGATATCTTTATGCTTGTTTTTAGGCAAGTGAGTTTACTTATTGGTGAGAATAATTTTAAGAAATTATTATCAGGTAAATTTTATACCCCAAGAGAGGAGGAGCGTATTTTTATGTTTTTAGATTTAAAATCATCTACCGCCCATGCCGAAAAACTAGGCCATATTATGTATAGTAAAATGATGCAAGATTGTTTTAATGATTTAGGTGTGGTTATGAGAAATGAGGCAGAAATTTATCAATATGTAGGTGATGAGGTCATTTTAACATGGGAATTAAAAGACGGACTAAGAAATCAGAATTGTATCAATGCATATTTTAATTTTAAAATACAACTTGTGCAAAAACAAAAAGAATATCTGAATAAATATGGATGTCTTCCATTTTTTAAAGCTGGTTTACATTCTGGTATTGTAACTGTCACCGAAGTTGGTAAATATAAAAAGGAAATTGCCTATCATGGCGACACTATTAATACGACCGCAAGAATTCAGGGTAAATGTAATGAATATAATCAAGGACTTTTGATTTCAAAAAAGTTAAAAAGCCAATTGAAAGGCTCAGAATATACTTTTAACCAATTGGGTGGCTTGGTTTTAGAAGGAAAAGAGAATAAGGTTTTGGTCTATGCAGTTACGGTTACCTAAATGCTTACATAAGGTTAATTTTGAGAAGCTCTGACTTTAATTCCCTCTAACTCCGCATCAAATATTTTTTGGTAAGTACCATCTTTTTGTCTAAGGTGTACCCATTGGTCTATATAGGCTTTAAAAGTGTGGTCTCTTGGCAGTAAATACCCCATTTCAAAAAAGTTAAAAGGGTCTTTTGGATTCACAGCTTCCAATTCGGTGTGAATTAATTCTTGCACAAGGGTTTCAACAGCATCGGTAACCATAAGGTCTGCTTTGCCATCCACAATTTTTTGAAAAACACTTAAGTTGTCATCATTATATATTAATGTTGCATTTGGGAAGTTGGCAATGGCAAACTCTTCATTGGTGCCGCCAGGATTCACAATTACTTTTACTCCCTTTTTATTAATATCCGCTATACTTTTATATTTATCAACATTTTCATCTCTGGTAATAGCTGCTTTTCCACTAGTGAGCAATGGAATACTGAAAAGAGCTTGTTGTTGTCTTGGAAGTTTTACAGTTATACCACTCATGCCAATATCAAACTTGTTGGATGCTAAGTCCTTCATTAGTGTAGGCCATGTGGTTTTAACAAATTTAACATCAACGCCCAAGGATTTTGCCAAGTCTTTGGCTAATTCAATATCTACTCCATAAAAGGCATTACTTTCAATATCTAATTGATAAGTGAAGGGAGAAAAATCGCCTGTAGTACCTACTCTTAATGTTTTGGTTCTTAGAATATTATCCAAAATGGATTCTGATGGGGCAGAAGTGGTCGTATGGTTTGTAGCAACTGTAGCGGAGACGCATCCAGCAAGAAAAATAACAAATAGAAGGCTAAAAATACTAGCTACTTTAATTCTTAGTATTGATTTATTCATAAGTAATAGGTGTTCTTTTGGATTATGAATCTACTTAAAAGTACTACGTACAGTCATTAAATATGTTAAAAAGGGATTCAATAATTAAGAATATCTAACCCCAATTTTTTAAGTTATTCTGTAAATTTAGCAAAAGATAAAATACACTTCCTATGAACCAACGCAGATCCTTCCTTAAAACCAGTTCTCTTGCCGCAATATCAATGCCTTTTATGTCATTTGACGCGAAAAAAAATTGGTCGTTGACAAACTTGACTAAGAACAATGAACTAGGTGAGGATTATTGGAAAATGGTGCGCAAGCAATTTCCTTTAAAAGAGGGAATGACCTATTTTAACAATGGCACCATGGGACCTTCTTCGGGTTATGTTCTAGACACCATGATGAACCATATGCTGCATTGGGGCGAACAAGCAGCAACAATTGATTATAAAAATGGCTCGGGACCAGAATTATTAACAGGTTATTTTCCTTATGAAGAGTTACGTACAAAGTTGGGAAAAATTATTAACTGTGATTTTAAAGAACTATCCCTTACACAAAATGCAACTTTTGGGATGAACTATGTTGGGATGGGTCTTGATTTAAAAAAAGGGGATGAGGTATTAAACACTAATCAGGAGCATGGTGGTGGGTTTGGTGCTTGGCAATTGTTGGCAAAAAGAAAGGGATGTGTTTATAAGCAAGCAACAATGCCCGTTCCTGCAAATGACCCTAATGAGGTGGTTGATGCAATTTTTAAAGAAGTCACTAAAAAAACCAAAGTAATAGCGATACCCCATATAGTATCTGGTTATGGTACAGTAATGCCGGTAAAGGAAATTTGTGCTGAGGCAAAAAAGCGGGGAATTTTCACCATTTTGGATGGTGCGCAATGTGTGGGTCAAATTAAGGTGGATGTAAAGGATATTGGATGCGATGCTTATTATTCCAGTCTTCATAAATGGTTATTGGCTCCCGCAGGGAGTGGTATTTTGTATGTTAATAAAGATGTTGCACCTACTATTTGGACAACAATAGCCAGTTACAACTGGGATAACCAAGAAGACCACGGATTTAGAATGATGCAAACAGGGACAGGAAATGCGGCCTTGTTGGCAGGTTTTGATGCAGCGGTGGATTTTTTTAATACAATTGGACATGATAGATGGATTTCTAGAATAAAGGAACTAGGGTCTTATTTACGAAATGGATTAAAGGAAATGAGGCATGTAACTATACATTCTTCCATCAACGAGGATATGGCAGCAGGAATAACAACCTATACTGTCGCAGGAATTTCAGGCCCAGATTTACAAAAAACAATGTGGGAAAAAGAAAAATTACAGCCACGCTCCGTGGGAGCAGAAATGATGAGACACTCTGTTCACATTTATAATTCCAAAGAAGAAATAGACAGAGCCTTAAAAGTCATTAAAGAACTGGCATAGGTTCTACAATCCCAGGCATAAGGTTTCCTAATTCTATATTCCCAACACGAACCCTTATTAGCCTAAGGGTGGGAAACCCCACAGCAGCGGTCATTTTGCGAACCTGTCTAAACTTCCCTTCGGTGATGGTGATGCTTATCCATGAATTGGGTCGGTGTCTTCCTAGACGTATTTTTTCATTAGGCTCTGGTAGGTTAGGGGTTTCTATTTTTTTCGCTTGACATGATTTGGTAATGTACTTTTTGCCTTCAAAACCAATTTCCACTCCTATTGTTAATTCATCTATAGCCTCATGGGTTATTTCACCATCCAATTGGGCATAGTATTCTTTTTCCATACCAGAACGGTTAATGGTGTCACTCAGTTTCCCATCAGTTGTGAGAAGCAATAGACCTTCAGATTTCTCATCCAAGCGACCAATGGGCATCACTCCTTTTGGGAAGTCATACAAATTGCTCAAGAACTTCTTTTTTTGAAGTTGTTTCTCACTATTGGAACTTAACTGACTAAGCACGCCACATGGTTTATAGATTTTATAATGTTGGTGTTTTGTTTTGGACATTACGTGCGTAATATTTATGTATTTTCAGAATCTCATAAAATAGAGACTTGGGTTTTTTGGTGTTATATTAATTGACTATTTTCAGAAGGAAATTACCAACAAACATCAAATATAATGAAGCTAGTTATCTCTACATTTTTAATATTCCTTTCATTAAGCATTTATTCGCAAAAAAAAGTACTGGACCATTCCGATGTTGATTTATGGAGCACCATTAAAAATAAATCCATCTCCAATAATGGAAATTTTATAATGTATTCTCTGGAAAAAGGCGAAAAGGACAGTCAACTTAAAATCAAGGATGCTAAAACTAACCTTGTTTTTAAACATGAAAGGGCGGAGAAAGGCCAATTTACTTACAATTCTGGATTTGCGTTGTTTACTATTAAAGCATGGAAAGATTCTATTGCAGATATGAAAAGAAGAAAAGTAAAGAAGGAAAAGCTTCCAAAGGACTCTTTGGGAATTTACAATTTAAAAGAAGAAAGCCTTGTTAAGATTGGAAATGTAAAATCATACAAAGTCCCGAAAAAATGGTCTAGCCACATTGCATATTTACTTGAGGAAATCAAAGCAAAAAAAGATACGGTAAAGAATGCAGATAAAAAGGTTGATGAAAAAGAGAAAGATGAGAAGAAGAAAAAGAAAAAGTTGAAAAAGGTTGGAAAAGACAATGGCTACCATCTTGTCATTAGAAATTTAATTTCTGAGAAGCAAGACACCATAAAATATGTAACAGACTATGTTTTTGCCAAAGAAGGGAAACAATTATCTTTTGTAACCACCGGTAATGATAGCCTTATGAAAGCAGGTGTTTATATAATGAATTTGGAGAATGAAATGCTTACACACGTATATGAGGCAGAAAAATCCAAATACTATCAATTAAATTTTAGTGAGTCAGGAAAAAAACTGGGCTTTGTTGTTGATAATGATACAACAAAGGCATATGTAAGGCCCAATGAGCTTTATATATGGAAAGATGGTACTTCTATGGCAGAGAAATTATTGGACGGTACCTCTAGCCCCAAAGGATATAGGGTTTCATCGGATGGTAAAATCAGTTTTTCTAAAGATGAGACTAAATTATACTTCGGTTTGGCCACTCCGGCAATTGTTCAGGATACTTTGTTAAACGATGATGAAATAGTGAATGTAGAAGTTTGGACCTATGATGAACCAAGGTTGTATACAGTACAAGAGCTTCAGGTTAAAAAGGACAAGGAGAAAGCATACCAAACAGTTATTCATTTAAACAATAGTAACCAACTAGTACA
The DNA here is from genome assembly GCF_056326165.1 of Saonia sp. Taxonomy (NCBI): domain Bacteria; kingdom Pseudomonadati; phylum Bacteroidota; class Flavobacteriia; order Flavobacteriales; family Flavobacteriaceae; genus Saonia; species Saonia sp. Next base: position 24,700 of record NZ_JBWFBN010000011.1, on the reverse strand, counting down.
ACTGGGAACCACTTCCTATCCTAATGTATTGCTTGGAAATGAAGGAAATGCACCTTATGCCCTAGTAAGTAACCCAGAACCATATCAGTTAGAAAGCCAATGGAATGGGGTATGGACGAACGATTATGCTGTTGTAAATACGGTTACTGGAGAAACAATAAAGGCATTGACTAATATTGGTTCAACTGCACGTTTAAGCCCAGAAGGAAAATATGCTTATGGATATAGTCCAGCAGATAGCACATGGTTCGCCTACGGAATTGCCACTGGAAAACGTGTTGATTTAACTAAGGGAAAACTCTTTTATAATGAGTTGAATGATTCACCAAGGCATCCCAGTTCTTACGGTATTGCTGGTTGGACAGAGAATGATGAAGCCCTTCTGATTTATGATCGATATGATATTTGGAAATTTAACCCCAATGATGGAACAAGCACTAAGCTTACAAATGGAAGAGCTGATAAAACCACCTATAGATATGTAAGACTGGATAACGAAGAGCGATTTTTAGATACGAATGAGAAATGGCTGTTCTCCACCTTCAATGAGGTCAATAAACATTCAGGTTATTATGAATTTATTCCAAAGTCCAATAGAGGAAAACAATTTGTAACTGGACCATATAGATATTCTAGACCTATAAAATCTCAATTAGGTAATAACCTCATATTTACTAGAGAGTCTTTTCAGGAATTCCCAAATATCCGAGTGTCGGATTTAAGCTTTAAAAAGGACGCCATAGTAAGTAATGCCAATCCACAACAAAAGAACTACAATTGGGGGACATCTGAGCTTGTAAGCTGGATTTCTCTAGATGGAAAAAAATTAACGGGAATGCTCATAAAACCGGAAGACTTTGACCCAAACAAGAAGTATCCAATGATCGTAAATTTCTATGAAAAAAGCTCCAATGGACTTTTTAGACACAGAGCACCCTCTTATGGACGGTCAACTATAAATTATAGCTTTTATACAAGTAGAGGTTATGTAATTTTTAACCCAGATGTGTATTATCGTATTGGATACCCTGGTGAGAGCGCCTATAATTGTGTAATTCCAGGAATTACATCTTTAATAGAAAAAGGATTTGTAGATAAGGATAATATTGGTGTGCAAGGACACAGCTGGGGAGGATATCAAATAGCGTACTTGGTCACAAAAACAGATATTTTTAAGGCAGCAGAGTCTGGTGCTCCCGTTCCCAATATGATTAGTGCCTATGGAGGCATACGTTGGGGAACAGGTTTAAGTAGGCAGTTTCAATACGAGCATACACAAAGTAGGCTAGGAGGAACACCATGGGAGTACCCATCTAGATATATTGAAAATTCACCCATTTTTAATTTGGATAAGATAAACACACCCCTCTTGGTTATGCATAACGATGCTGATGGGCATGTGCCTTGGTATCAAGGAATTGAGTTCTTTGTTAGTTTAAGACGTTTAGGCAAACCGTCTTGGTTTTTAAATTATAATGGCGAACCACATTGGCCTTTAAAACTTCAAAACAGAAAAGATTTTAACTTACGTATGGCCCAATTTTTTGACCACTATTTAAAAGATGCCCCAAAACCAGTATGGATGAAACGCGGTGTGCCTGCTATTGAAAAGGGAATCAACCAAGGATATGAACTGCTAGATGGTTCAGAATAGCAACAGTAAAACTTACTTTCCATAAAAAAAGGAGAAAACTAAATGTTTTCTCCTTTTAACTTTGGTCTCGTTAAAATTATTTAAACCCAATTTTCTTTAACCCAGCATGACTGATTTTAATTGCCTCTAGGGGTTCTTCATTAAAAGTTCTGTCTTGTTCTACTAAATAGTATTTCATTCCAGATTTCTTTTTGTTGGCTAGAATTTCAGTAAAATCTATGCTGCCAGTACCAACAGGAGCAAACCTACCTTGGTCATCCATATCTTTTACATGCCAGCTTTTAAAGCGTTTTGGGTATTTATTAAAATAGGCTATTGGGTCTGCACCTGCTTTGGTTACCCAAAATAAATCCATCTGAAAGTTTACATACTTTGGGTCACAGTGTTCCAACAAATATTCAATCGGCACAACACCATCCTTATCTTTTTTAAATTCAAAATCATGATTGTGGTATAACAATTTAAGACCATGTTTTTTGGCTTTTTTACCCAGTGTAGTTAGAACAGTAGCAAGTTCTTGGTTACTGCACGTCATACCCATGGACTGGGTTTCTTGATAATATTTAAAATAGCCCATAGGAGGAACGGGAACCACAAAATATTTAAACCCAGCAGCTTTTGCACTGGCAAATTCTTTATCTGCATTGTCCAATGTTATAGAAGACTGGTGTGTACTCAATGGTTTTAACTTCATCTGCATTAGTAACTTTTTAAATGCAGAGGGTGTCATGTTATAGTATTTCCCATCTTTATAGCCAGCAGCTTCAACGTTTTTATATCCGGCATCGGCAACAGCTTTTAAAGTGCCAATGGCATCTGTACCCATTGCATCTCTTACTGTATAAAGTGCTAATCCCCCAAATTTTTCTTGGGCGGTACTTATTGTTGACACTCCTAAAAAGAGCGTAATTATTACAAGTTTAAGAGTCGATTTAATAAAAGAAGTGTTCATTGGGTAGTTTTTTGAGTTAATTAAAAGAGAATTTTAAAAAAATTAAATGATTATGTAAAAAATGGAATGACAAGTTAGATATCTTTTGTCAATTTGTTTTGTTATTTAAAACCAAATTTCAATAATCCCTTATGGCTCATTTTTATGGCCTCTAGAGGTTCCATAGTAAAGGTTCTGTCTTGCTCCACCATGTAATATTTCATTCCAGATTTCTTTTTGTTGGCTAGAATTTCAGCAAAATCTATACTGCCAGTGCCAACAGGGGCAAACCTACCTTGGTCATCCATATCTTTTACATGCCAACTTTTAAATCGCTTTGGGTATTTATTAAAATAGGCTATTGGGTCTGCACCAGCTTTGGTTACCCAGTATAAATCCATTTGAAAGTTTACATACTTTGGGTCACAGTGCTCCAACAGATATTCAATGGGTACAATTCCATCTTTATCTTTTTTAAATTCAAAATCATGATTGTGGTATAACAATTTAAGCCCATGCTTTTTTGCTTTTTTCCCCAACGTGGTAAGAATTTCTGCCAATTGGGCATTGGTAATGAACATTGTTCGCTGGTTGTTCTCATCCCTTCCATAATGACCCATTGGGGGAATTGGCACAACAAAATACTTAAAACCCGCAGCCTTAGCACTAGTAAATTCTTTATCTGCATTGTCCAATGTTATGGAAGACTGGTGCGTACTCATTGGTTTCAACTTCATTTGCTTTAAAAGTCTTTTAAATGCAGATGGTGTCATATTATAATACTCTCCATCTTTATAACCAGCAGCTTCAATATTTTTGTAATTGGCATCTGCTACTGCCTTTAAGGTGCCTATAGCATCTGTTCCCATTGCATCTCTTACCGTATAAAGAGCAAGTCCACCAACTTTTTCTTGGGCAGAACTATTGAATACAACTCCAATTAAGAAGGATAGAAGTATAAGTTTAATTGATGATTTTACTAGGGTAATTTTCATGGTTTTTTTAGTTATTTATTGTTCTTTAAAAATACTAAATGTTTCTATATGAATTACAATCTAATAAAAGGAGCAGTAGTAGAATTAACACCCAAAATAAAAGCATTCAATCTTTAAAGTGAAACCTATATATAAGCTCAAACTTACCGATTATACCATCATCAAAACGCTGGTTTAATTGGGTCCTGTCATCACCAAAATAGATGGAGCTCAGAGAAAGGGTTACTTTGTCATCTTCATCAAACAATCGATAATTTCTGGCGATGGAATACCCTAATTTAGTTTTTAAGATTAAGGATTTGGTTAACGGTAATCCCAAATAAAAATAAAAATCATTGGAGGATTTGTTAAGATATCTTGCATTGTTCCCAAAAGTTGAATTGTTAAGGTGATAACTCCCGGCAAGACTTTCAAAAAACAAGCCTGCCCATATGCTTTTGTTTAGTTTGTAATTCAAATCCGCAGAAGCTGGTAAAATGGCGTTCAGTTCAAATTTGTTGTTCGGACTTTTATAATAAACCCCTAACAAGGGCACTATTAAAGGCCCAAATCGTTCTGTATTTGCATAAACCCCAAATTTATAGGAAAGGCGGTCCGTTTTTTTAATGCTTATCAACCCAAGCACTCCAAATTGAACATCTTTTTTATGAATATTCCCAAAATCTGAAGACAGTCTTGGAATCAACATGTATGTGCCAGATACTTTTTTTGAATGAACCAGATTGAGACCAAACTCCATAGCCATGTACCCCACGGTACTTGTGGAAGGAAGGCTAGTATCCAATAACAAGGTATTTGTCTGGGCTGAAAAACCCGTAAGGAATACTGTTTTTTCATTTAATACAAAAGGGAAATCAAGTTGTATATCCAATTGTTCTACTTTGGTAGATTGCTCACCCGTTTCAAAACTATTGGATGGGGTATTGGAATATGAAATGATTGCCAAATCTAGATAGTTTTGTGCCATTGTAAAGGCAACACCAAATAACATGAAAGCAATTACCAAGATTTTGGATAAGAATTTTTTCATTGTATTTGCGTAATATAAATGGGGAAGCTATTACCGTCTAAGATACAACTGAAAAAAATAAAACCATAGAGAAAGTGATTATAACCTACACAATAATATTGAAAACTAATTAAAAGAGTTCTTTAAAATCCAAAATGCATTATTTTTCGTAAAATAGGTAACACTATATTTATGACTGGTTTTTTTTATGACATGATTCGGTTACGAATTCCATCTATTTTACTATTCTTCACTTTATTTTACTGTTTTTTCATCTCTTGGAATGCACACTCTCAAGAGACTCAATCATATGAAGGCCCATTGAGACTTGGAAAGTATGAGGGGGCAGTTAATTACACCTTTAAGACTGTAGGAAATGACACTGTGTTTCATGGCCCTTTTGAAATGGAGCGCTCCAATTTGGATGCTTTATTGAAAAAGGAAGATGCTTCTTTTTTGTTTAAGGGAGCTTTTGAAAATGGGCAAGCAGAAGGTCCTTGGACATTTCAATTTGGAGAATTTCAATCAGGTAGTCAATCCAGTGTGGTGGATTATGAATATCGGGTACTCATTAGTGGTATTCAAGAAGAAGGCAATGGTGTCATTACCAATGGAAAACCAGATGGAGTATGGTTCTATCAGGTGAGCCAGATTAAAGACTCAGAAATTGAGCATATTCTTTTTAAGAGCGAAATCACTTTTAAGGAAGGTATCCCCCAACAAAATTTTAAAATTGAAGATATAGAGTATGCCCTTGTTGGGCGCTTTCTCCGTAACGGACTTGCCCATGATGAGTGGTCGGCATTTGCTACCAATGACATAAACAATAGTGAGAGTTGGCTTTTTGAGGATGGAGTTTTAAGAAAAATCAAGATTGTCGAAGGCGATAAAGTCCAGGATATTGATGTATTTAACGATACAAGCAGTAAGTTTAGGACAATATCTTTAGATGAGGCTTTTATAAAGATTGTCAAAGCAACTCTTGCCTCAAAAAATTTAATAAATATTTCAATGGGGATACCAAACCTGTTGGGTCAAAATTTAAAGTATTACCAAAAGATAGATAGTCTATTGGTGCAACTGGAATCCTCTGATTTTCAACCCGATTTTAAAGCAAAGGTGCCTTACTACCCAATTGACTCCCTTGGAAAATCTCAGCTGGACACTATTTTAAAAAACATAAAGATTGCAAAGGCCAGTAGTGCTTCGCTTTTAGAAAATAGCCACCTAAACATTATAAAAAGGACCAATGAAGATGCCTTGTTCTACTACAATACAGTAGTGAATATTTCAAAACAATTTCTTGACCCCATGGAAGAACTCATGGAATATGGTGAAGACGGAATATTGGAATATTTAAATATGCCATCATTAATTAAGGAGTTATGGCCAAATGGAAAACCAAAAACCAGCCTGGAAGTTAATGTAGGAAGCAATAAAAGAGCCTTTGAGCTTCCCAATGCAATAGATTATAATTTTGAAGGTGACAACCTAGCTGCACTTCTTCAAATAAGTAATTATGCCAGAAAGGGTTTGGAATCCATTTCAAAAAAACTATCCAGCCAACTGTACGATCAAGAACAATTGCAAGTGTTGAATGGGGTAGAGGAAGACCTTATTGATAAAAACCAATTGCTCCTAAAAAGCATAGATTCTGTTTTAGATGAAATTCCTGGGGATTATAAAAAAACCCTTCAAAGAATAAAGGACATAGAGAGTTCTCATTTAAATGAATATGCTTCTATAAAAAATTCAGAAGAAAAGCTACTGCTTGGGAATAAGTTTAAAACATGCTTTTCTAATTATAATGAACTGGCCGAAACTATAATATCCCAGCCAGACAAAATAAAAGAAATCAAGGAAATGTATCTGGATACTATTTGGAATCCGTTTATGGCAAACGTCATGGAAGAAGAAGTGAAGAAAAGGGTAATTGATGCCTATTCTGAAATAGTGGTACCATACTTTCTTAATGAAACGAGCACCGGACTCAACTGTGACAATGTGGTGGATATGAACAACCAAATCAATCAAATGAATAAGCGAATGGTGGAGTTGAGGGAACAAAATACAAAAAAGCTGGAACGTAAGCTTAGAAAGGAAAAGAATCCCATTGAAATCATCAATTTACTTCAACAGAAATCAACAGCCAAAGTAGGTAGGAATGAGCATTAAACACACCCCTTTAATTTGGCTTGTATTTTTTTTGTTTAGCCTTCCACAAACTATAATGGCACAAGAGGAAGAAATATTGCCTTCCTACTCCAAGTATAAAGACCCAAAGACCAAGGTTTGGTTCAATACCTATGGAAACATTCGCATTGGCAAAAGATTCTTTTGGGATGCGCAGACCCATTTTCGTTTTCAGGAAACCAAAAACACTCCTTTTATAGGGCAAATAGGACAGATTTATAATAGACATGCCATTGGGTACATTCATTCCAAAAAGACAAATTTTAGTTTGGGTGGAGTAGTGCGTATCAATTTTAATACGGATGAGGATTCCGAAGATAGAAATGTGGTTCCAGAATGGCGGATATGGCATCAGTATCAATTTGCCATGCCCTTTTATAGTGCTATGCTTTATCATAGAATTAGGATAGAGCATAGATGGACTCAAGGTTTTGAAGAAAATAGCGAATATATTTTTAGGAATAGGTGGCGATATATGTTCAGGGCAAAAATTCCTTTAAACGACCATAAGTTAAAACCCAAGACTATTTATATATCTCCAGAGGCCGAACTCATTATGCAAAGTGGAAAGAAAGTTGTGGCAAGCCCCATGGAAGATTTGCGTTTGACGACGACGGTTGGTTACATTGCCACTCCACGTTTGACGTTTGCAGCAGGGCTCATGTACTCACAGGGACAAGACCTATACAATGGTGGATATTACAAACAAGCATGGACCATGCGTTTTCATATGTACTTTTCTCCGGATTTTAGAAAAGTAAAAAATAAGCTTCCCGAAATCCATTTGAACGATTAAGTCGTATGTATGAATGTTCTTAACCTTTTGAATATGAAATTTAAGAAACCATTTGCCTACTTCACCCTTGCCATTGCAGTTATTGGAATGCTTTTTTTTGGGATTAAATCCAATAGTTTAAAAAATAAACTGATCCTTTTGGAAGCCCAGCAAAGTGGCCTGGCGGAAAAATTGGATAGTTATGAGCAATTGGTGAGAATAGATTCCATCTTACTGCAAGGTGATTATGATACTGCCATTGAATCTTACACGGCTACCAACGATGTACAATGGGAAAATAAAATGGGTATTCCCTTGCGTATTGCACTTGCGGAAAAGTTATTGGAAGACAAAACAAGTGGAAATCATCAGCAAGAAGAGAAAAATTTACCTTTGGATACCTTGGCTGAAGTGGTAGAAAAAAATCCGTTTGAAATCAGAAAATTGGATTCCCTTAATTTTGTATTGGAAAAGACCAAGGTGCAATTGACACAAGTAAAGCACCAGTTGAAACAGAAATCTTTTGGCGGGTATCTACAATTCAAGAGTAAAAAAGGCAATCTGTTGCATTATGTGGGAGAGGTGAAAAATGAAAAAGCAAATGGTTTTGGGATAGCTCTATTAGACTCTGGAAGTCGTTATGAAGGCCAATGGAAAAACAATGAGAGACAGGGAGAAGGCACATTTTATTGGCCTGATGGGGAATATTATGTAGGAACGTACCAAAATGACAAACGAAGCGGTTATGGCACTTACTATTGGCCGAACGGTGAGAAATACGCTGGTGAGTGGGAAGAGGACAAGCGTAGTGGTATTGGGGAATTCTTTGCAGCTGATGGTGATTTGGTTGCCGGTGGCGAATGGAAAGATGATAAATTGGTAACTGTCAACGAAAAATGACATGAACATGCATTATGATTATGCCATTTTAATTCCATTGGTAGCTCTATAGCATTTTTACATTATAATAATTCTTTTTCCATTGCAATTTTAATAATGCCTACACTGTTTTTAGCTCCGAGTTTACTCATAATATTCATGCGATGACTTTCTACAGTTTTTGGACTGATAAATAATTTATCAGAAATCTGTTGGGTTGTTAACTCTTCTGAAATTGCCTTTAAAACATCCAGTTCTCTCCGAGTTAGATTGGGTTTAAGCCCATTGTCGTTTGTCATCTGTTTTGGAGATTGATTTAGGAGTTTTTTATGAATATCGCTCTGTAAAAATAATTCTCCTGCCAACACAGCCTTAATGGCTTTTAAAAGTTCAATTTTATCTGTATTCTTTAGGAGATAACCATTAACTCCATTCTTGAGCATTCTTTTAACAAAAGAAATATCCTCAAAATTGGTTAATGCAATTATCTTTAAGTCGGTATACTTATGGCGTAGTTTTTTACATAAATCAACACCATTAATATCCGGTAAATTTACGTCGAGGAGAAGTACATCTGGATTGTCTTTTTCAATATGTTGTAAGGTGCTACTAGCAGAATTGTATGTTCCAACAACATTAATTTCGTCTATACTTTGCAGCATTGAAACTACCCCTTCAATGACCATTTGATGGTCATCTGTTATCGCAATTCTTATGCACATGGCAACTCATTTTTATTCATGGTTATTGAATAGGAAGTACCTTCTGTATTTGAAATTACATCTATATCTGCCTTCAGGTAATCTACTCTGGATTTTATATTGTTAAGCCCAATTCCATTTGTGTGTTTTTCCTCTACATTAAAGCCTTTGCCATTATCCTCTACGGTGAGCTGAATCTCATCATCTCTACAACTCAGTTGTACATTAATTAAAGTAGCCTCAGCGTGTTTTAAAGCATTTATTATAAGCTCCTGGGCTATCCTAAAGATGTTCACCTCTGCATTTTTTGACAATTCTATTTCACTGCCCATATGCTGAAATAAAATGCTTGGCTCATGAATGGCATTTGTATTCTCGCAATATTCGGTTAAAGCTTCAGAAAGATTAAAATTCTCCAAAGAAGGAGGTACTAAGTTATGAGAAATTGCCCTTACTTGCTTGCAAGAATCATCAATCATAGTTATGGCTTCATTAATTACTTTATTATTCTTTTCAAGTAAAGAAGACAATTTAAATTTTATGGCCGATAAATCCCCGTTAACCCCATCATGCAATTCTTTTGCAATCCTAAAGCGTTCTTTTTCTTCACCTTTAATTAAGGATTCCAGTGTTTTTATTTGATGCTCCCTTTTAAGCGTGGTAATTTCTTGGTTTTTCCTTTTTTGACGTTGTCTAAAAATAAACCCTAAAAGAAATAAAGCACCCAGTAAAGAATACAACAAAGTATTTCTTCTATTTAAAGCATTGCTTGTTTTTTCAATTTCTAAACGTTGCGCCAATATTTCTTCATTTTTAGTAGCGGTTTCGTACTTGGCTTCAGTTTCGGCAATGTTTTTAAGGTTTTCAGTCTGTAATATGCTGTCTTTGTAAACACTATAAAGCTTATAACTTGCTAAAGCTTTTGCTGGGTTCTTCCAATCGTCAAAAGTGTTACTTTTTGCCAAGTAAATATCGGCCACTAAATCATGGTCTTTTATTTCTTTTGCTAACTGTAGCGCAGTTTTAAAGTGTGACTCAGCGTTTGATTTTTGCAAAAGTTTACCATAAGTACTTCCCAGTTGGTAATGGGTTTCGGACAATTCTTTTTTATTACTCAGTTTTTCTCTTATTGCAAAAGCTTTATTTAGGAACTCTAGAGATTTTTGATAGTCATTTTTCTTTTCATAAACAGTACCAAGGTTTTGATAATTTCTCGCTATTTCTTTTTCGTTATCCGAGGCTACATTTGCTTCTAGAGATTGGTTAAAATAGTTGAGGGCTTCATCATACTCATGCATTTCTACATATTTGGCACCAACTCCGTTTAAAATAGTGCCAAGGGCATACTGTATGCTTGGATTTTCACTTTTCTCAGATATTGCAACAGCTTCCTTTAATAAGGAAATAGATTTTTCATGATTTTCTAAAATATCATAGACATTAGACAGGTTATTTAGCTTAATGAACTTACCATATTCATTGTTGTTTTTATCATCATCACGAATACCTTCATAATAAACATCTACCGCTTTTTGGTATTCCCCAGTACTTTTGTACAACATACCCAATGAGGAATATAATGCAGACATGTTCATACTATGCGTCGTAGAAATTTCATGTGATTTGTTATAGTACACTTCTGCAGAATCTGGTCTGTCTGAAAATAAAAAAGCATTCCCCAAGTATAAATTAGACTTAGCTCTTACAGGGTGGTATTTTATTCTATTTGCAAAAATATTTGCCTGTTTGCCATAAATTATGGCTGTATCATTGTTTTGATATAAATAGTAATATGATAAATCATTTAAAATTTGAGCCTTAATAGTATCTTCCTGTTTTTTAGAAAGTTCAATTTTTAAACTGTCTATTATTTTACCAGTTTGAGCAGGTAATATTGAAAAAAACAGCAATGCGATGAGTATGTAGAGTGAGCGCATTAAATCAACTTATAATTTTATAGAAAGAAAGATAACACATCTATTTTAAATAGATGTGTTACATATTAATTGCTTAGGTCATCTGTACCAACCCTATCTTCAAAAAAGATAGTTCTTGTTGCACTTACTTTATTGTCAGCGGTATCAACAACTTCAAATGTTACTGTATAGGTGTCAGCAACATCTATGCTAAAATTCCTAAACACTTCTAATGATGGAGTAGTTACTCTGGTGATCTCCTTTTCATAATGTACTTCTGTACCACTGCTATTTACCACAGTAATAGAAATCCAATCTACGGTTACATCATCTCTTCCCCAAAAATGAAAATCGGCTTGTCTATTTAGACCTTCACTGGTATAATAAACATCATTGTCATTTGGTGATATTACTTCAATTGTAGGTGGTTTACTAGCTTCACTGAACGGGTCTTCGGTTGCTCTTGTACAGTTGGTAAATGCTAATAAGATTAGGGCTCCTGTAATAAATACATTCAATTTACTTTTTTTCATGACTTTATAATTTGCATTATTAATTGGTGTGCAAATTAGAATGCAATGCTTAAAATAAAGTCAGGGTATTCTCTGGTTTTAAATAAATAGGGGAATACCCTTAGAACCAAATTTGATAATATAGGAGGTAGAAATTAAGAGCAATTACTGAGTTATTTAACCAATTCTGTTGCTTTAGTAGTGATGTAGTATTTGGTTACCATATTGTTCCATTCCCAATCGGGCATACTACCATTGTGCCAATATTCTATAAACTTTTCTGTTACCTGACTAAAATGTGCTTCATGTCCTACGCGATATTCATTGGGTACCATTACTTGCCATCCTTTAGAAGTTTCTTTTAATGATATTCCAGGGTATTTATTAGACAAAGTTTCAAATGTTTCCATAACCAACTCACCATTAAAATTTTCCCCAACAGGTTCTATATAAAGTGTAGGCTTAAAATTTTGTTCTGCACCCTGTCTTATCACTAAATTAGCTTTAGTTCCCCGTATGATGGAAAAGTGTGTGTCACCACCACCTTTGGGTGCCTTATAGTCCCATATCACCGAAACGCGAGCATGCAAATCTTTTATTTTAAAATTGATTTCACCATTACAATTCACATTTAGGGTATCATTTTTAATGTCTTTTTCTAAATAGTTTGGAAAAGAAGTATTGGTAACTTGTTGAAACTGTTCCGAGGACAATCTTGTTGGCCATAAGGAAGATTTATCCACACTAATATCCAAAGTATCCAGTATTTGTTCCGGAAAACACTGCCATTGCACTAAATCTACCAAATGCGTAGTAACATCAACTAGGCCATTACCTTCTTGCTCAACATCAAAAAACCATGGTGGACGCACAAGAGCATTACCAGAAACATATTTAAAAAAATGATGAACACTTTCTTTGGTAATTGCGGGATTATCGGGGCTTCCTTTTTCCATTTTGCCAAAAATCTCAGGAATTTGAGTAAGCTCACGCTGTAAGATTGAAGTTATCTCATACCTTTCGGTCATAATATCATACAGTAAAACATTTTTCTCCTTTGATTTCTTAAGAGTTTCCAATAATAGCTTGTACCCATTGCGATTAATGGCCATGGGTTTGTCCGCCAACACATTTATATCAGCTTCAATGGCTTGGCTTATGTATTCCGTTTTCTTTTGGTTGTTGCCAGCAAGTACCAGAACATTTCCCCTTTTTTCGGCGAGCATTTTTTTCCAGAAATCTGGGCCTCGGTACACTTCACTATTCCATTGCGTAGGGTTTTCAGTCCTTGTGTTAAATCCTTTAATTCGGTTAAGGTGCAAATCCACATCATCTCCATCTGGAGCGTAAATATGAACGGTAGAATCCACAAGGTCATACATGTTTTTTTGAACTAAAGCTGCATGAAAATGTCCTGGATCAACAGTAACCAATTTTATGGTTTCCTGAACAGGTTGCTTTTGTTTTTCACTGCATGAAATAAATGCAAGCAAAATGAATGCATAAAATCTATTCATAAATTACACCAGTTTGTACGGTTCACGTTGCTCAAAAGATAATAAAGCATTGGCTTCCTTGTCTTTTTTAAATTTCTCTTTTTTAGGATCCCAATATAATTTTCTATCCAATTTCATGGCAATATGGTGCAATAAGCAAGCAGAACAAGACCTGTGGGCTTCTTCCACTGGAGCAATAGGCTGTTTTCTAGATTTTATAGCGTCTAACCAATTTCTATGGTGGTTCTCACTTACAGGGAGCAGTATTCCAGTCGCGGGGTTAATAGGAGAATTAATAATACTAGGGTTGCTAGCTTCAAGAGGTTTTACTCCTTCCTCATTGGCTACAGGATCAGAAGCAGTAACTTTATAATCGCCACGGGTAACAAAAACCCAACCTTCGGTTCCTTCAAATTTCACACCATTTGGTGCCGTGTTAGAGACAATCATTTCGACTCCATTTTCATAAAGAGCATGTGTTTTAAATTCCCCATGAACATTCCATAAGCCGGAAGTTGGGAATTCTGCATCTCCCCAAATCTCAATGGGTCCAGTACGAGTGGTATCCATTCCCCAATGTGCAGAATCTATATGGTGAGAACCCCAACCTGTAATCATACCAGCACCAAATTGTTGACAACGTAGCCAACCGGGACGGCCATAACCCACCTGAGGATGCACTCTTTTTTCGGTGTAATAAGCTTTTGGGGTAGGGCCTAACCACATATCGTAATTTAAATTTTCTGGAATTGGCAATTCAGGCTCTTCTTCACCAGACGGATCCCCTGGCAAGCCTACATAGACTTTTTTAAGTTCCCCAATACGACCATTTCTAACTATTTCAGCAGCGAATCTCCACTGATTACTTGATCGTTGTTGGCTTCCAATTTGAAAAATAACTCCAGATTTTTGAACTTCATCACTCAAAAACCTACCATCACTAATAGTTAGCGAAGCTGGTTTTTGCATAAAAATATCCTTGCCAGCTCTTGCAAAATCAACCCCTAGTTTTGCATGCCAGTGGTCCGGAGTACTAATTAATACAGCATCAATATCATCTTTGTTTAAAAGCTCTCGGTAATCTGTATACTGGGCAGCTTTGCTATATTCTTTCCCATACTTTTTAAAGTAGTGGTTGTCTACCAATTGTGCTCCTTCCAATGCACGCTTGGCATCTAAATCGCAGACCGCTACCAATTGCACATCATCATGAGCTAATACTTGCGGCATATCCATAATACGAGAAATTCTCCCCGCTCCAATGGCTGCAATGTTAATTCGGTTACTTGGTGCATTTTTACCAAATACACTGGCAGGAACAATGTTGGGAACTGCAATGGTAGCAACAGTTGCCGCGCTTGTTTTTTTAAGGAAACTTCTTCTATTTATTTGCGTCATGTTGTATGGGTTGTTTGATTATTCAGATTTTATAAATTCTTGCCAGTATTGCTCGGATTTATCTTTATCCAATTTTCCGTCAAATACGACAAGTTGATAGTTTAAGGTATAGGTGTTGCCAGGTTCAAAGAGCCAGTCGGTATTTTTTGTGGTACAAAAACAGGCAAAAACGTCTCCACGGTCATATTGATCTATAGGCCAGATTCTTAGGGGTTCGGGGTGATTAAAATTATTAGGGTTGGATAGCATAAGCGCACCACCATAATCATCACCTAGAGCACCTTGCACCAAACACCAACGGGCGGTACTGCCATCGGCCTCAATTCTAGATTTACCTTCAGAGGTCAATACCTCACTGTTTTTATTGTTCCATTCTTCGGTTGCCCGCCAACCAAAACCAGCGTAGCGGTATTCTAAAATTAAAAAGGGTTTATCGGTAGCACATTCGTATGTAAAAGTTAGGTCAACTGTATACGTTGATGGGTCTTCGCCTGGAGTAATTTTTACAGTTTGCCACTCGTTTAGCGCCACTTCGTTTTTACTATCCTTAAGAACTACATGCTCATGTAGGGCCGTATACCCATCATCTGTTATTTCTTTAAATTTTGCAAACCTAACCGTTCCTTCCTTTTTTTTAAGGTTCCAAAAATCTATGGTATCACCATCATAAAGTGTATGCGTCCATGGATTCCATATACCATAATGGTGGTAGTGGTCTTCTGGTTGTATTCGTGTTAAGATTTTCCCTTTTGGAGTTCGTAGCGGGTGTATATAACCACTTCGCTGATATGCGGAGTCTACGCCTGCTGGTGGGTATTCGGTTTCAAATTTGTATCCCAGAATAGCTTGTTCTGCAAGCTTAACCAATAAGGTTCCATCTTTTTTTTCTGTTTTCAGTAACGATTTTTCATTTTTGGTCTCTTCACAGGCCGCTAAAAATAGAACACAAAGTATAAAAAGTGATTTTTTAAAATACATAGGTAATTTATTTCGCAATCGATTGCGTATTCAATGTTAATGTAATTTCATGGGAAAAGCAAATGATTAATTAATGTTAACAATTGATATTTAGGTATTTGAATAATATATCATATAAAATATTCAGTGTATTGATTTATGCGATGTTAAAATTTTATCAAAAGGCCTTTTAATTATTGATATTCTTATTTAATCAATTACCTTCTACAGAATAATGAATGACCAGAAATTTTAACTTTGAATATCCTTCCATATCAATATATTAATTTGAACATGATACTATGAAATCTCTGAAAACAAAAATCACATTTTTATTGCTTTTACTACCAATAATCCTGTTGAACGCTCAAGGGGAGCTAAAATCAGTTGAGGGCTATTCGCCAAATATTGGCACAATGGTCTATATGTTGGAAGACTTAAAAGATAGAATTACACAACAAGTTAAGGACTTAGACCAATCACAAGTTGATTTCTTGTATGATGCTAATGCCAATAGCATAGGATCATTGATTATGCATTTGGTGTCCACGGAATCGTATTATCAGATTGCAACATTGAAAGGTCGAGAATGGACAGAAGATGAATTAAATAGATTTGGTATTGCAGGAGAACTTAACGAAGAAGTAAAAAGTATTCTTAAAGGTGAACCGATTAGGTATTATTTGGATTTATGGGATGAAGTCCGTGAAAAAACCTTGCATGGACTCAAAACCAAAGATGATGTTTGGTTCTCCTCGAATATAGAAGAGGGATTAAACTACCACTATATCTGGTATCACGTGATGGAACATTCGGCAAATCATATGGGGCAAATTGCAACCATAAAGAACCGATTGCCTAAATAATTACGAGAATGTTCATTTAAAAATTTCTTTACAACATTAAAACTTTAGTAGAAGTGAAGTAAGAAATTAACAAGCACTTAGCACTAGTCTACTTATATCCAATACCATCTAGACTTCCCAGTCGAATAATTTATTTTATTAATGAACGTTATGATTATATAAAGTTGATATACAAATTGTTATGCATACAATTACCTCAAATCTGTCTTCTGAAAGTACGTTCAAATTAAAGTACGTAAGCAAATGGTTGAAAACTACTGCGCAATTTGTGATGCTGTGTTTTATGCTCATATTGTTGGGCTGCAGTAACTCGCAGGATCCCGAGCCGCCCGAAGAAGAAATAGATCCGAACAATGAAGTGGTTGAACCACAAGATGTGGCCTTAATCTATAGGAACCAATGCGGAGGTTGTCATGGACAAGATTTGGCCTCATTTGTTGAACGGGATTGGACTTATGGCAATTCTGTGGAAGATATTATAGAATCTATAACCGATGGGTATTCTGGCAATGGTATGCCAGCGTACGTTTCTAACTTAAGTACACAAGAAATAGAGGATTTGTCCAACTATATACTTACCGAGATCGATGGAAAAACCAAAGCGATGTTGGAGGAGGACAACCCAGATTTGTCTGGTTTGATTATATCCGATGACCTTAGCTTCCGATTGGAAACCATTACAGATGGGATTCCTGGCATTCCCTGGGGGATAGCGCAATTGCCCAATGGTGATATTTTGGTGACCGAACGTGGAGGAAGACTGTTTTTGGTAAGTACTGATAAGCAATTAACAGAAATTAATGGTGTTCCAACTGTTGCTTCGGAAGGGCAGGGTGGATTGTTGGATGTGCTCATACATCCAGATTTTGAAAACAATTCATTTGTTTATCTATCCTATTCCCGTGTCAACCCCGATAATTCATCTGAACGGACTACGGCAGTAGCAAGGGCTAGACTAGAAGGGAACAACTTAGTTGAAGTGGAGAACATATTTACGGCACTTCCGTATCTCAATAGTTCTCACCATTATGGTTCCAGACTTGAATTTGATAATGAAGGTTATTTATATGTTTCCGTTGGGGATCGTGGATATAGGGATGTGTACCCTCAGGAATTGGACAATTCCATTGGTAAAATACACCGTATCCATGACGATGGCGAGGTTCCTACCAATAATCCTTTTTATAATACTGCAGGAGCGGTTAATTCAATCTTTACTTACGGTACACGTAACCCGCAAGGAATGACCCTGCATCCAGAAACTGGAGCAATTTGGGAAGGCGAACATGGACCTCAGGGAGGTGATGAGATTAATCTATTGGAAGCAGGGAACAACAATGGTTGGCCCATAATTTCATACGGTATCAATTATGATGGCACCTCATTTACTGACCTTACGGAATTGGATGGCATGGAACAGCCTATACATTACTGGACTCCTTCCATTGCTCCCTGTGGTATGACATTTGTGTCAGGAGATTTTTATGGAAATTGGAAAAATGACCTATTCGTTGGCTCTCTAAAATTTGAATACCTCCATCGTTTAAAGATGAATGGCAATGAGGTCATTGGCCACGAAGAACTATTGAATGGTATTGGTAGGGTTCGTGATGCGCATATGGGTATAGATGGTTATCTGTATCTTGCAGTTGAGGGTCCTGGCAGAGTAATACGCCTTATACCGGAGCAATAGGATGTACCTAGTCCTGAGTGAAGTCGAAAGGATAGGAGGGGAGGGAAACCGAACCTAACTGGGGTTCATGAATTCCAATGTTCAAAATTACTAGCGATGAATAAATGTGTGTGGGATGAAATATTACCGAAATAAACGGGAAATTAACTGTTAGACATACTCATATTTAGAAAAATATTGTTTCTTTATTATCAGAATAACCAATTTAAAATTGATTTTTTCTTTGACCATTATCATTTTATGAAGACATCGTTCTATCTTTTATTATTATTATTAATAGTTTCATGTTCCGAAGAATCCGAATCAGAAATTATACCAGATTCTCAACCAGAGGTTATTGAACCAGAACCATCTCAAGGAATACAGGTATTTCGTATAGATTTAAAAGAGCTTTCAGCAAAAATAAATGTAAGTGAACAAAAAAATCTAGAACCCGCCTTTGCCCTTGTGAGCATAAACGATGGTGAAGGATCTACGATTCTCACAAGAGAGAAGATTGTTTTGACTAAAGTAGGTGACAGCTATATTACTGCTGACATTTCTTTAGAAGCTGGCACTTATATATTGGTAGAATTTATTGTAACCGATGAAAATGATGTGGTCATTTCTATAGCTCCGAAAGAAGATTCGGTTTTAGCTCAATTTGCTAGTAATCCTTTACCATTTGATTTTGTGGTCTCGCCGGACGAAACGAAGGAAACGGCTACGGAAAATATCAACGCAGCGGGGTATACTTCCGTTGATTTTGGTTATACAGGATTAAGTTTAACGTTTCCTGAAAACACAGATTTCTTTAGTATAACCGTAGATGATTCAAATGTGCTCACAACAAAAACTCTAAATTTAAAATCAATTACCGGTTCTACCTACCTAGTTGACTGGGGAGATGGAACCATTGAAGAATATGTATCTACAATCACTGATTCAGGTATTGAAAATACTATAATACATACCTATACTGAAAAAGGTGTGTATTCAATAAGCGTCAGTGGTTCCATAGAGGCCATTGATTTTCTAGATTTTAATAGTAATGATCAAGAGAACAATTGGCAAAGCAATCTCGCTTCCATAGATATTACAAAATTGACCTTGCTCAAATCATGTCAATTGTATTCTGGAAAACTTACAACTTTGAATACCTCCGAAAATGAGGCCTTAGAATTTCTAGGCCTTGGTTATAATCAGGTTTCGAGTTTAGATTTTACCAACAATCCAAATTTGAAAACAGTATGGTTACGGTACAACCAATTGACGATGTTAGACGTTTCCCAAAATCCAAATATGGAATTTCTTTGGGTAGATGGCAATGAAATCTCGAAGCTTGACCTTACAAATAATTCAAAATTAAAGGTGGTATTGGCGAGGGAAAACAACTTAACCAGTGTAGATTTTTTCGGTAATTTAGATTTGGAACGGTTCGATGTAGCGAATAATGCAATAGCGTCTATTGACATTTCTTCAAATCTGGCCTTAACAGAAATTAATATAGGAGCAAATAATCTTCAAAGTATAGACTTGTCAAAAAACACAAATCTCGTTCGTGTCGATTTGTACATGAACCAATTGACTACTATTGACGTATCTGGTAATTTAAAGTTGAAAGATATATATATTGAAAATAATAATTTGATAGACATAGATGTTTCAACAAATATTGACTTGGAACGACTTTACATTAAGAACAACAATTTTAACACTTTAGATATTTCACTTAATACCAAACTAACGCATTTAAACATTGGGGACAATCAATTTAATGAAACTGAGATAGATCAAATAATTAATCTAATGTATGACCAAATAGTTTTTGATGCTATTATGAACGGATATATTAATTATTTAAACAATCCAGGAACTTCTGCTGTTTCTGATACTACCGTTTCAAAAATAAATGACTTAATTATAAATTATAATTGGTCTTTCAATAATGGTTAAAAGTATATAGAAAAGGTCTACTAGACTTTTTTTAGCGAATGAGCCAGGTGGCGCTTTGGCAAACTACAGTTTCTTCAAAAATTTTTATTCCAGAAGTTTCTTTACAATGTTAACACTCTTTTCCAATATGATGGAGTAGTGGAATAAAAGTGTGTAAAATGATTTGTTATAATACTCCCTAATTGATTTTCATAAGCAATAATAATTTAATAGTTATTGGTGGGTTGAAAGACCTACTAAATCAATTCATCCATACTATTTAACAGTTCGGTAATTCGTATTAAATTTTTATTGCAAGTTGAAAGATGTTTGTGGCATAAAACATAATACCATTAGTAATTATTAACTAATGAATATTTAATTAAAAACAAAAATCATCGATTAAAACAATCAAAAAACAATCAATCATGAAATCAATTAAAATGAAAACAATCAAAAAACAAATTTTATTAAAAATGGCTTGTGTTGCCTTTGCATTAGTATCTAGTGTAACATACGCACAAAACACAAACCCAGAAACAACAACGCAAAGAGAAGGTTTTATCTTTGAATTTGTAGTAGGTGGTGGCATTATTAGTTTAGAAGATAGTGCAGGTATTCAAACGTTTGATAAATCTCAAGGAACGTTCGTTTTTCCAGATTTAAAATTTGGCTATATGTTAAACGAAAGACTCGCCGCTACTATAGCTATGCCTGGAAACATATACAAATTTGAGGATAACGACAGGCATTTCGGAGGTATTATTCCATCCCTACAATATTGGGTAAAAGATCGCTGGTGGATTCATGGTGGTATTGGTTTAGCAATAGATTCGCCAGCATTATATGACATTAAAGACAATGTAAATGACGATTGGAACTTTGGTTGTGCTGTTATGGCAAGTACTGGGCACGAAATTTATAAGAAGAAAAACTTTGCGCTTAACATACAGTCTAAATTAGTGCTAGGTCGTGCGTCTTTAAATGGAGATGCACATAGAGATGCAGCAATTTTTAATGTAGGATTAGGATTTAGCTGGTTCTAAATCGGTAGGCGTTTAACCCACCATAAGTAATTGCGTATAAAAGTAAATGCGAGGGTATTTACTTTTATACGCAATTTTAGTTTTAGCAGTGGCTAAAACTAAAACATAAAATGTAATATAATGTTGTGCGTGGCGCCTGTCCCGAACTTGTTTCGGGATAATTTGAGCTTTGGTTGCGGCATAAAAATAAAGATTAAGAATTTTTCTTTTTTGAGCGAGATGGTGCGCGGGTAAAGTTGTTACCATCTTCTTTGTTTTTTTCTTTTTAAAAACTTTCTCCTTAAAAAGGTAATGGAATACTTATTATAAGACCCGACGGTAGGAGGGGAGTGTAATGTGTGTGTGGAAAGGCATTTAATGTTAATAGTTAATAATAAACTTTAAGGGTTGTAATTAATAATTTGCAGTTTTATTATTATTTTTCTCACAATTAACATTGACCTTAAATATGGAGCACATTCTCAATTTAGACGACCAAAGCGAACAGTTAAATCAATTGTTCCTTAAAATAGCTCAGGGAAATTCAATATTGTTTTTAGGGGCAGGAGCCTCAGTTGGAGAAAAAAAGTATCTCAGCAAAGAGGTTATTGAATATTATGAAAATTACTTGGGTAATGAATACGGTGAACCAGACATTACAAAATTCGTAGATATGCTTTCCGCCGATCCTAATTTTGATAGGAATCATTTTGATGGTGAGGTGGTCAAAATGTTAAATAAATACAAAGTTTCTGAAGGACATCTAACTATGGCTTCTATTCCATGGAGAGAGATAATAACTACCAATTACGATTTGCTAGTCGAAAAGGCATTTGATGAGGTAAAAGATAGTCCAAATCATGTCTTTGATTTAGTGCCAATAAGAAATCATAAGGATTACCATTTCAGGACTAGTAACTCCGAAATCAAGTATGTTAAACTAAATGGCTGTTTATCGGATAAAAGAAAGTACCCTTTTGTCTTTTCTACAGATGATTTTAAGCAAAGTGGTAAATTTTATAAAGTTGTATTAAATGATTTGAAAGACCCCTCGGACCAAATATCATTTATTTCAATGGGGTATTCTTTTAGTGATTCGTTTGGTAAAAAATTGTTAGACAAATTTGATTCGTATAATTTTCGAGAGAGAAGATGGATCTATAACGTAGATCCTTTTCCAAATGAAAACGCACTGCATTACTACAGACAAAATAGAGTCTGTATAATCAAGGCGTCATTTCAAGATTTCTTCAAGGCCTATCAAAAATGGAATGAGGCTCAATTAGGGGCGGTAGTACGAAGAAAAAGAATTTCTTTCACAAATAGCGAGGATTCCAGAATTCAAATTCCGCATCGACTTTCAATTAATTTAGAAAACAGTATAAAGCAATTAAATTCAGAGAATAAACACCACTATATAAAGGATGTTGATTTTTACAAGGGCGAAGAGCCTAATTATGATATAATTAGACGTGGAGTAGATGTAATTAAAAAGGATTTATTTGAAAAAGTGAAAGAACAGATCGAAGAAAATATTAACGGCACAAAGGATCTTTTTTTACCAATTTTCTTTTTAACTGGAGAATTCGGAATAGGAAAATCAACATTTGCACTTAGACTGATTAATGAACTTACGAAAATCAAAGAATTAGGACTTATCGCTTTTGAAGTGTTAGACTTTTTAAAGCTTAGAAAAGAAGATTTAATAAGCTTAATCAATGCTAGCAATTCCAAAAACATTTTACTGTTCTGTGATGAGTTAGAAGTAGAAAGCTCTTTCAAATCAATGCTAGATTTGAGAAGGGAGTTGAGTATAGAACAGTTCAATGATTTTAATGTTTTCTTTTTAGTGCCTATAAGAGAAAATATTTTAGAAAAGTACAAATTACAGCGAGAGCTTAAAACCTCAATAGAAATTAAAGTTAACGCCGAGTTCGCAGATGAAGAAAGTGATGAACTTTTAACAAAGTTGAAGAATGTTGGATTAGTTGATTATCGTGATCAGGCTGAAAAGAATGAACTTCTCAAAACAATCAAAAACTTATATAATAATGATTCATTCATTTCATTATTGCAGTTGGTAACCAATGGAAGACATATAAATGACTTATTTAGCGCTTATAATGAATTGTCAAATGAAGGTCAAAAGGCATTCCTGTATACAGCCTTGTTACATCAGTTTAAGCTTTTGATGCCCGCCAACTGGTTAAGAAGTATAATTTCTTTAGATTGGACGCAATTTATTGATAAGGTAGTTAAGGCTGAAGGCAAGGGAATTCTTATCCAAGAAAGTATCAATGCCTATGGGACTGAACCTGATTTATTTTTCAGAACAAAACATCCAATTATAGCTACGGCTCTCATTAATCTAATCGAACCAAATAGGGATAAACAATATAGGTTATTCGAAAAAATGTTTCATTCATTAGACATGAGCACATCTAGTTCATACCTAATAAATAACTTACTAAAGACATTTGTTCGGGCTGGTTATTATTCTGAATCAAAAATTGATAAACTACATGATTATGCTTATTCAAAGCTATCAGATGACCCGCATTTCCTTCTTAATTATTCGATGAATCTTCAAAGGCGAAGGACAAAGGTATCGCTAAAAAAAGCTCTTGATATTCTAATATATGCAGAGTCGTTATTGGAGTACCGCAATCATCGTTTTATACACAGAAGGGCTGTTATTAATTTTGATATGGCAAAATTTTTGTTCGAAGAAGAAAAAGAAATTAGGGGTATTACTACTATTTATCTAAATGAAGCCAAAGAACTTTTTCATGTAAAGCAATTGTTAGACCCTTTCTCAGCATACAGTTATGCGGATTACATTAGGTTGTTAATATGGGAAATGAAAAAGATGAATTTTGAAGAAGAAGATGAAATTATCCAAAGAATTCAAATTGATGAATTATTTGAGTTAGCTGAAAATACGGTTACCGAAGAAATCGACAGGATATTAGAGCTAAAAACCAACTATATTTCTAACGTTCGCCATACTATTACCCTTTCAGAGTACAAGGATTACCTGACTGATTTATATTCAGACTCGACTTTAAGGCCATACGCGTGTATTCTTCTTTATAATTTTTATGATGAGAACCATGAGAAGTATTTGGACTGGAAAGACAAGTGTTTGGATTATATAAAGGAAATGTCAAATTATACAGACAATAACGAAGTAGTCAAATTTTTAGCCAAACATTATGGGCAAAGATTGTATGACCCTAATAATAGGATTAAATTTTTTAGGTTGTGTAAACGGCACACTTTCTTAGAAAAGGAAATCCCATTAAGATTTCATTATTTTAATTTCATTGCAGAAACTTATGACCTTAATTTTGATCATGGAAAAAGTGCTCTTAAGCAAATAAAAAAGAGATATAACAGCCTGAACCCTATATTTCATTATGTTTGGTCAGACCCAGATAATGAAGAAGTTATTTTCGAAGGAATTGTTACACCTTGGTACAGAACTAAATTCAAAGCAGTCAAAATAAAAAAATATCAACAGTTCATCCAACTTGTAAAAGGAGATTACAGAAATCTCAATCTAAACACACCAGTTAAGGTCAAAATTCATTTTTATCTTTATGGTTTAAAAGCTGAAATAGTTAAAACGGAGTAAGCGCGGCCTAAGAGAATTTTGGCAAAACAATAGGGGATAGGAGCGTTAAGAACTTTAGGGGGCTGGTACTACATTTTCTTAGACGCTAAAATATTCCAAAAAGTTGAAAGCAGTCTTAAGAAGTTAGAATGGATCCTAAAATTTAGTGA
>NZ_JBWFBN010000010.1:0-140847 GCF_056326165.1 Saonia sp. | reverse complement strand
TAAAAGGTGTGG
This sequence comes from Saonia sp., assembly GCF_056326165.1. Lineage (NCBI taxonomy): Bacteria > Pseudomonadati > Bacteroidota > Flavobacteriia > Flavobacteriales > Flavobacteriaceae > Saonia > Saonia sp. Next base: position 140,835 of record NZ_JBWFBN010000010.1, on the reverse strand, counting down.
ACTATGTAGTAAATTTGTATCAAGAAAAAAAAATGGCGACACCATCATCAATTATTAAACTTTCCAATAATGGTGTAGTAAAGGTGATTCGCAAATAAAAGATGCCCGATAATTACAAAAAAGCTCTAACAAACCCTATTTTCAAAATCATCACTAAAGCCGCTAAGGAGCTTTCCATAGACAGCTATGTTATTGGTGGTTTTGTTCGTGATTTTTTTCTTGAAAGAGGAATTCCAAAAGATATAGATATTGTTGCAATTGGTAGTGGTATTGCATTGGCCAAAAAAGTAGCAGAAAATTTACCCAATAATCCAAAGGTATCTGTTTTCAAAAATTTTGGAACGGCTATGCTTAGGCATAATGGTATGGAGTTGGAGTTTGTGGGAGCAAGAAAAGAAAGCTATAATAGAAATAGTAGAAAACCCATTGTAGAAAATGGCTCTTTGGAAGATGACCAAAAGAGAAGGGATTTTACCATAAATGCCTTGGCACTTTCTTTAAATGAAGACAACTTTGGTAGTTTGTTAGACCCTTTTAAGGGAATTGATGATTTGGGTAAAAAATTAATTCAGACTCCTTTGGAACCAGGAATTACCTATTCCGATGACCCATTGAGAATGATGCGAGCCATCCGGTTTGCTACACAATTAAATTTTGAAATTCAAAGTGATTCTTTACAAGCAATTTTAGACAACAGAGAGCGTATAAAAATAGTATCCGAAGAACGTATTATAGATGAGCTGAATAAGATTATTGAAAGTCAGCAACCCTCTGTAGGTTTTAGACTGATGCACAAAACAGGACTTCTTTATCATATTTTACCAGAACTAATTGCCTTGGAAGGCATTGAAGAAATTGAAGGACAGAAACATAAAGACAACTTTTGGCATACACTTGAAGTGTTGGACAATATTTCCAAAAATACAGACAATCTCTGGCTACGATGGGCTGCACTCTTACATGATATTGGCAAAGCCCCTACAAAAAGGTTTGATAAGAAAATAGGGTGGACTTTCCATGCCCATGAATTTATAGGGTCTAAAATGGTATATAAACTGTTTAAGAGATTAAGAATGCCTTTGAATGAACATATGAAATATGTTCAGAAAATGGTACTTATGAGCTCCAGACCTGTGGTACTTTCCCAAGAACATGTAACGGATTCTGCAGTGCGTAGACTTGTTTTTGATGCTGGGGACTATGTGGACGACTTAATGACCCTTTGTGAAGCTGACATTACCACCAAAAACCCAAAGAAGCAAAAAAAATACAAGAACAATTTTAAAATTGTGCGTCAAAAAATTGTTGAAGTTGAAGAGCGTGATCATATAAGAAATTTTCAACCACCAATCTCTGGTGAAGAAATTATGAAAACCTTTAACCTTCAACCCTCAAAAGAAATAGGATTAATAAAAGAGGCCATTAAAGAGGCTATTCTGGAAGGTGAAATTCCAAATGAATATAAAGCTGCCCATGAATTTATGATAAAAAAAGGAAAAGAAATTGGATTAGAAATTACAAAGTAAAGTCTTAAATTACTATGCAAAAACATTATAGAAAAATCGCCAAAATATCGCTAATCATGGTATATCTGGTAATTGTTGCTGGCGCCGTAGTAAGAATGACAGGTAGTGGCATGGGTTGTCCAGATTGGCCCAAATGTTTTGGCACTTATATTCCACCAACTGATATTTCTCAACTAGAATGGCATGCCGAGATTGAGTATAAACAAGGACAAGTAATAATAATTGATGAAACCCTGCAAGTAGCCAAAAATGATTTTAAAACCTCATCAAAATTCAATAATAGCAATTGGAAGCCTTATACAAAACATGACTATGCTAAATTTAATGTATGGCATACTTGGATAGAATATGTTAATCGGCTTATGGGTGCTTTGGCAGGATTGGCAACTTTTGTACTAGCCATAGTTTCCCTTACTTACTGGAAAAAAAATAAAACAGTCACCATTCTATCTTGGCTGGTAGTATTTGCCATGGGTTTCCAAGGTTGGTTGGGTGCTACCGTGGTGTACTCAGTTTTAGAACCCGTAAAAATAACTCTCCATATGGTTATGGCCCTTGTAATTGTTGCAATGTTATTGTACTTAATATTCATAACTAAAAGTAACAACAGAAGGGCAGAATTTCATAAAAAAATAAGGTTATTATTTATTTTATCATTGATAATCACCTTGGTGCAGATTGTATTGGGAACCCAGGTGCGACAATTTGTTGATGAACAAGTTGGGATTGTAGGAGAACTTTCAAAAAATCTATGGCTGCAAAAACCCTTAGTGCAATTTTATATTCATAGGACCTTTTCAATACTAGTTGTGCTTCTTAATTTATTTATTGCTTTCAATATCAAAAAAAAGGGGTTGGATTACCCAAAAATCAGTTGGGTTTTAATTTTGATTCTTGTTGAAATAATTACAGGAATGCTGATGTATTATATGGACTTTCCTTTTGGCACCCAGTCCATTCATCTTGTTTTTGCAGCGCTGCTCTTTGGAACACAATTCTATTTAGTTTTGGAAGCATCAAAATCGGGTAAAACCCAAGAAACTTTGTAACTTTGTCCTCACTTAAAAATTAAGGGCATGATTTATAAGATTAGGGTAATTCTAGATGCCGAGGAAGATATCTTTAGGGATATAGAAATCCAGGAAACTGTTAATTTAGAAGATTTTCATAATGCAATTACACAATCTTTTGGTTTTGTAGGTGATGAAATGGCTTCCTTTTACACCTGTGACGATGACTGGAACCAAGATGAAGAAATTGCTCTTTTTGATGTTAGTGAAAATGGTTCTGATGTTCGCCTTATGAACGCAACTTTTTTAGAAGATGTGTTATGTGAACAGACACCAAAATTGATATATGTATATGATTTTTTAAACATGTGGACCTTCTATGTTGAGTTGGCCGATATTGTGGAAAAAGAGGACGGAAAGGCATATCCCAATACCTTGTTTAGTTTTGGGGAACTTCCAGACTCACCACCTGAAAAAAAATTTGAATCTGACCCAACATTTGATTTTGATGATACCATGGACAGTTATGACGATTTGGACTTTGATGAAAACTGGAATTAAAACAACTTTACTTTTTTAACCATTGCACTAACTTACTAATTAAACAATGCTCAACCTATACCCTACCCAAATTGAAAGTGTATCTCTCCATAGAGTTGGAAATAAAAACAAAAGTGAATCGGTTTTTTTATCTGCCGAACCTTATTCATTGAATGATGAAACAACGGGTTTGTTAAAAGAATATTTCTTTAGACCTTTTAGGGAAAAAGAAGAAAACTACTTTCATTTGTCTCATGAAGTTGATCTAGATTTTAATCCTCTTTTTAAAATTGTTTCCGAAATTTTTGCGGACCCGGATACTGCCCACACCAATTCAAAAAACATAGCAACTCATTTATTTGAACAGTCAAATCACCCACATATAAAAAGTGGTGAAGTTTATGTAGCTTATTTATCTGGTTTGTTATTAGATAATGAAAAAGTAGATGCCGTAGGTGTCTTTAAAAGTGAGTTAAAGCATGATTTTCTTCAGTTTGAAGAGAAAAGTGGTAATTTGGATATTTTAGTACAACAGGGGATTAATATCAATAAGTTGGATAAAGGGTGTCTTATTTTTAACACCAATAGAGAAGAGGGGTACAAAGTATTGTCTGTTGACAGTAATAGATACGATGCGAAGTATTGGTTGGAAAATTTTCTAGGAGTAGAAGCTCTTTCTGATGATAACTTTAAAACAAAAAATTATCTGAAATTCTGTCAAAATTTTGCGAAAGATGTAGTCTTGCCTGCCGAGGATAAACAACAAGAAGTCCTGTTCATGAACCGGGCCGTCAATCATTTTGCTAAGAATGATGCTTTTGAAGAGAGTTCTTTTTTAAACGAGGTAATGGAAAATCCAGAGTTAATTCCTGAGTTTAAGCATTACAAAGTTGAAAAAGGTCCAAAATATAGTATTGAGGATGTGTCTAATTTTGATATTGCCAACAAAGCGGTTTCCGATGCACGGAGAAAAATTAAAAATGTCATTAATCTAGATACCAATATTCAAATTAAATTAGATTTTATAAATCCAGATTCTGCTGAGAAATTTGTAGAAAAGGGTTGGGATGAAGAACGCCAAATGTACTACTACTTAGTGTATTTTAATAAGGAGCAGAAAAGCTAGATTGTTAGAATTTTTTTTCAATAATCTGTTTCATACTAACATCCTCATAATTTCTTTTTACAAAATCTAAAGCCAAGTCCAATACCTGTCCCATAGTGGTACACTTTTTAAAATTGATATCTAAGGTAAGTTCATAAATTTGGTCTTTTAACAAATCAATATGTGATTGTAGTGAAATATGATCGGTTTTACATATTCCAATCAATTTCTTGATTCTATTTCCAGAACTTTTTACTCTTTTGGCAATTATAGAGCGTTCTTCTATTTTATACTGGTCAACCGACTTCCGTTGCAATTTGCTTCGCACTAGCTCTACCATTTGGTAATTTTCTTTAAAAAACTGGGGGCGATATACTTTTAGTTTTCCTTCAAAACATTGTTGATCAAAATCTATAGCCCTAATCTTATAAACCACATGATCAAAATCATGTGTGGGCACAATGACATAATTATATGATCGCATATCACCCAATAATCTAATCATACATCGTTCGTTAAATTTTACAAACTCTTTGGCCAGTTGGGCTTTTTCAGATTCGGAGCATTTGGGAAGCATTTCTTTAATAAACTCATCCCCGGGAATTCCAGCAATGTGTTCTTCTATTAATGTGTCTTTATATACCAAAAAGTTAAGGTTGTAAGGAGAAAGCATGTGCTCTAACTCTAATCCATAAATTCTGGAAGCATCCGTTTTTTTTACATAGAAATAGGTGAAATTATCATTTAAAATATTTCGCACCTTAATTCTAAATGGTTTAGAGTTTCCAAAAGTGCAATAATCCACAGCATCAACATTTAAATATTCAAAAATAGCATCGCCTCCATCAGAATGCAAAATGGAATAGACTTGCTTTAGGCTTAAGTCAATTTCTTTTCTTTCATATTCAGAATAATATACCCGTATCCACAAGGTATCCTCACCGTGAATATCATATACAGTAACAGAGCCAGAAAAACGTAATAAATCCTCATAAAAAATGGGAATCTCTATTTTTCTATTATAGTAGTCCAAATATGCATCTAGCCTTTTATTAACTGGATAGGCAGGCTTTTTTTTGGACATTAATTTCTCGTCTTGCATGATATCAAACTATATTAAATAAGGTTATCTTGTAACAAAATAACAATTATCTCGTCAAGTTACTATAAACAACCCAAAAACACATCCTAATTTGGAAACGATACTGACCGTAAACAATCTCACCAAGAAATATGGCTATCTAACTGCTGTAAAAGACCTATCCTTTACTATTGAAAAAGGTAATGTATATGGTATTTTAGGACCTAATGGAAGTGGAAAATCCACTACATTGGGAATTGTCCTTAATGTTGTGAACAGAACCAATGGAAATTTTAGTTGGTTCAATGGTAACACTGATACTCATGACGCACTTAAAAAAGTAGGGGCCATTATAGAAAGACCTAATTTTTATCCTTATATGACCGCAATTCAGAATTTAAAATTGGTTTGCAAGATAAAAGAGGTAAATGAAGAGAAGATTGAAGAAAAATTAGAACTAGTTGGCCTTTTAGATCGTAAGAACAGTAAGTTTAAAACCTATTCTTTAGGTATGAAACAGCGTTTGGCCATTGCATCAGCGCTCTTGAACGACCCAGAGATATTAATTTTGGATGAACCAACCAATGGCCTAGACCCACAGGGAATTCATCAAATAAGGGAAATTATAAAGAAGATTGCCAGTCAAGGTACTACCATTTTACTAGCGTCACATTTGCTAGATGAAGTGGAAAAAGTTTGCAGTCATGTAGTTATTCTTAGAAAAGGTGAAAAATTGTATTCTGGAAGAGTTGATGACATGTTAGCAAGTCATGGTTTTTTTGAGTTGAAAACCGAAAATATTGATGAGTTAAAAGTATACTTAGAAAAAAATGAAAGTTTTGGGAAAGTAGCTACTGAAAATGGTCTTGTTACTGCTTTTTTAAAGGAAGAAATGAACCCAGCAGTACTCAATCAAGAATTATTTAAAAAAGGAATTATACTCTCCCATATGGTAAAGCGTAAGGAAAGTTTGGAAGAACAATTCTTGACATTGACCAAGAACCAAAGTAATTAATCCTATTTTAATCTAGGGTAACCTCATCAACCAAAAAAAATTATGATACGTTTATTACAAATAGAATTTATAAAGCTTTGGAACAACAGGGCAAGTAAGGTTTTGATTATTTCTTATTTTGTTTTGCTTACATCCATCGCTCTGGTGGCGGCCATTAAATTTGATATTGGACCCGTTAAATTCCATCTTGCAGAACAAGGAATCTTTAATTTTCCATACATATGGCACTTTAATACTTTTATTACTGCCTTTTTTAAATTATTCTTAGCCATTGTTATTGTGTCTATGATGGCCAATGAATATAGTAACAAGACCATTAAACAAAACCTAATAGATGGTCTATCCAAAAAAGAATTTATTCTCTCCAAATTTTTAACAGTTATTTCGTTTGCCACCATTTCTACCGTTTTTGTATTTGTAGTTTCTATGATTTTGGGGTTGATATATTCTGATTATAATGAGATATCCATTATTTTTTCTGACTTGGAGTATTTATTTGCCTTCTTTGTCAAATTAATAGGCTTTTTCTCCTTCTGTCTATTTTTAGGCATTCTTGTAAAACGTTCAGCATTTGCTCTAGGTTTTTTAATCTTGTGGCAAGTTTTTGAAGGTTTTGTACGCGGTATGATTCGCTGGAAATTATTTGATGGGGACACTACAGATAGAATAATGGGGTTTTTTCCTCTTAATTCTATGTGGAACTTGATTAAAGAACCTTTTTCAAGATTGGGAGCAGTAAAATCCGTTGCCAATCAAATTGGTGAGGAATTTGATTTTGACTATGCCGTGCATTGGTACGAGATTTTAATAGTACTTGTTTGGACAGCAATTTTCATCTATTCATCTTATGCATTATTAAAGAAAAGGGATTTGTAGTATCTTGTGAGATGCAACAAACCTAGGAAATGTTAAAAAAACGATTCCTTTTTCTTTTTTTGTTTTATGGATTCCTTACCATCTATGGTCAAGGAGAAGCTACCAATTGGTATTTTGGAAATGGTGCTGGCATACGGTTTAATAATGATGGGAGCGTTACAGCACTTACAGATGGCAGATTAAATACTGTTGAAGGCTGTGCCTCTATTTCAGATACAGATGGGAATCTTCTTTTATATACAGATGGTATAACCGTATATGACCGTACCCATAATATTATGCAAAATGGCACAGGTCTTTATGGAGATCCATCCAGCACGCAAGCAGCTATTATTGTTCCCAAGCCAGAAGATCCTAACATACAATATATTTTTACAGTAGACACAGCTATTTCCCAAGATGATTTGGACAGAGGGCTTAATTATTCCGTAGTGGATCTAACTTTAAATGGAGGAAATGGGGCCGTGATAGAAAAGAACGTAAACCTCTTAAAAGATTGTTCAGAAAAAATTACAGCGGTAATAAAAGACTGTTTTGATCAGTCAATATGGGTAGTTACTTTAGCAACAGAAAATGGGGAAGAAGGTATTTTTAACACCTATCATGCCTTTGAAGTAAATACTCTTGGCGTACAAACCAATTCAGTTAAAACTACTTTTGATGACTTGTTTATTGCTGATCCAAGAGGGTACATAAAGTTTTCTGCTGATGGTACGCGTGCAATTAGCGCCAACTCCAATTCAGGACTTTTTTTATATGACTTTAATGCTGATACAGGAATATTTTCCAATCAACAAGCTATTAATATCTCTATAGATGAACGGTTTGCATATGGAGTGGAATTTTCTCCAAATCAACAATATGTATATATTTTAGCCTCAAATAATTACCCCCCAGGAGAAACCTCTTTTCATAGAGCTTCTTTGCTTCAATATGATATAACTGCAATGGACATTTCTGCTACAGAAGTAGTTTTAGATGACCAAAATTTATATAGAGGCGCCTTACAGCTAGGTGAAAATGGTAAAATATACAGGACCATAGCATCAGATTATTTTATGGGTTCTCCTTATTTAGGTGTTATAAACAACCCAAACGAGAAAGGAATTACGGCAGACTATGTTCATAATGCTATTTTTTTGGAAGGAAAAAATGGCACTCAAGGATTACCTCCATTTATTCAATCTTTTTTTAATAAAGTAGATTTAGTTAAAAATCCTGATGGAACAAAATCAAGTTCAATAGATATCTGCATAAATGAATCTTTTACTTTAGAAGCAGAACTCATTCCTGGGGCAATATATAACTGGACAAAAGATGGTGTCCCCATTACAAACTCTACAAATACCTTTGAGGTTCTAAATGCTTCATTAAATGATACTGGTCGCTATAGTCTAGAAATTGTATTACCAGACCCTGATGAATGTGCTATTTTAGGAGAGTCTAAGATTGATGTTAACCCATTGCCTCCTAATGAAACATTAGTATTAATTCAATGTGATTTGGATGAAAATACCAATGATGGACTTACAGCTTTTAACCTTCTTGAATTAAATATAAACCCAGAGTTTAGTTACAATTTTTATGAATCCAGTTTAGACAGGGATAATAATGTTCCAATTATAGATTACACGAATTTCATAAATACCACCTCCTTTAACCAAACCATATATTATTCCGCAACCAATGATGCAGGGTGTAAAAATGATGGAGATTTGGAGCTAGAGGTACAATCAGTATATTTAAGCATCGTATCACCATATGTTTTTCAAACCTGTGATGAAGATTCAAATGATTTTATTTTGGATGGTTTTTTCAATTTGGAAGAAATAAGACCAATAATAAACTCCACTCGCGATGTTTCATTTTATTCATCTCTGGATAATGCAAGTATAGAAATTAATCCCTTGACAGGTGTAATTAGAACAGAATCTACAACACTTTATGCTAGAATTGAAAATGAGGGGCAATGTGAGGATGTCGTATTGGTAAGTTTATTAATAAACCCTAAACCAGTTTTTGATTTTGATTCTTCAATTACATGGTGTAGAGATGGTCCAGCAATAGAATTAATTGCTCCATCTGGTTATGATTCATATAGATGGTTAAAAAATGAAAATGGAACTATTCAAGAAATGGGTGAAAATCCATCTATTTTAATTTCTTCCATTGGAAATTATATTTTAGAGGTAGGTTATGAATACCATACTAGTGATGGAGTTGTTTTATGTACTTCAGAAAGGACATTTTTAATTGAACCTTCCAATATTGCTGTTATAGAAGATGTTGTGGTAGAAGATGTTTCGGACAATAATGTAGTTGAAGTATTAGTATCAGGTGATGGTATATATGAATATTCATTGGATGGAGAAATTTATCAAGATTCCAATTCCTTTGAAAATGTATTGCCAGGTTTTGTTACTATCTATGTACGAGATAAAAACGGTTGTGGTATATCAGACAAATTAATTTCCGTAGTAGGATATCCAAAGTTTTTTACTCCAAATAATGATGGTACTAATGATTTTTGGCAGCTGAAAGGTGTAGATGGACAATTTCAAAATGGAAGCCTTATTGCTGTTTATGACAGGTATGGTAAACTCTTGGCACAAATAAATCCAGATTCCAAAGGTTGGGATGGTACTTATCTAGGCAAAGCTCTGCCATCATCTAATTATTGGTTTAGAATTGTTTTAGAAGATGGGAGAACATTTCAAGGACCTTTTGCATTGAAAAGATAAATACAAATTCATTGAACAGTTGTTTTTCTCTATTCACCCTAGGTTTTATTTGAGAAATGGAATTTGTGGTATCTTGTGGTGTTTGATTCTTTTTTCAAATGAAAAAAAAGCTGCTATATCTTTTTCTAATTCTAATCCAAGCTATTGGATATGGACAAGATTGTCCATCACTTATAAGTCCATTAGATGGGTCCTTACAAGTATCTGTATTTAGTAGTATTTCTTGGGAACCAGTTACCGGTGTTACTGGTTATATTATCTCTCTGGGGACTACACCCGGAGGAACAGATATTGTAAACGAATTATCTGTAGGTAGCGCAAATTTTTATGACCCTCCTTTGGGGCTTCCAGAAAACACGGAAATTTTTGTTACCATTACCTTGTTCTTTTTTGACCAACCTAACATTACATGTACAAGTCAAAGTTTTAGAACGGAAATCATAAATGAACTTCCATTTTGTACCGATTTAAGTAATCCACTTAACGGGTCTACAAATGTTAATCCAGCAACTAATATAACATGGGAATATGCATATTACGCAACTGGTTATATACTCAATATAGGAACAACTCCTGGTGGCGGGGATATTTTGCCGGATACAGATTTAAGCAATACCCTTTCTTACAATCCACCGATTGATTTACCACCTGATACTTTAATTTACGTTGAAATATCTTCATATAACAACGTTGGAATAACCAATTGTTCATCCTCAAGTTTTACCACTAGCCCAGCTGCTACCTTACCAAGTTGTGCCTCCATGGTTTCCCCTCTAAATGGAGCAATTAATGTTCCTTTGACTCCATTATTAGAATGGACAAATATTCCCGAAGCGACAGGATATTATGTGTCCATTGGTTCATCCCCTTTTGTTTCTGATGTACTAGATAATGTAACATTTTTTACTAATTCCACTTTTGTAATAGATTTTGAGCCCAATCGTACGTTTTTTATCACTATTAGGCCTTTTAATGCTGCTGGTGAAGCAATAGGGTGTGGTCAAGAATCTTTTTCTACCCTATTGGGGTGTGGTCCCTATTTTGATGCAACCACAGGTGAACTAACAACCTTAAATCCAGAAATAAATTTTCCAGATACTATTTCTTTTTGCCAAAGTGAAGCTCCCTTTTTAGTTTCTTCTCCCGACATAGCTGATGGATACAGATGGTATAAATTAGATGATTTTGGAAATGAAACACTTATTTCTGATGCCAGAGATGTATCTCTTTCGGAAATTGGATTATATAAATACGAGGCGTACAATAATGTTTCTCAATCCACAAATACAATAGAATGTCCTTCTTATAAAGAGTTTTCTGTTGTTTCCTCAGAAATAGCAACCATAACTTCTGTAAATATAACAGGGCCGTCCAGCAATTTAAATATATCCGTACAAGTAACTGGAGTTGGAGATTATGAATATACTTTAAACAATATTGATGGTCCTTATCAAGATAGCAATATTTTTAGTGATGTGCCCGTAGGCTCATATACAGTTTACGTAAGAGATAAAAATGGCTGTGGTATTACTGAGCAAAGCGTAGAACAGGATCTAACAGTTGAAGGTTTCCCAAAGTTCTTTACCCCAAACGGGGATGGTATCAATGATTTTTGGCAATATATTCCACCGACGCTTGCCGATGAAATTAGCTTAAATCTAATTTATATTTTTGACAGATATGGTAAATTTTTAGCACAAATAGACCCCGAATCACAAGGCTGGGATGGCTTCTATAAAGGTAGAGCCCTACCTCCAGGTAGCTATTGGTTTAAAGTTATTCTAGAAGATGGTAAACGGTTGCAAGGTTCTATTGCTTTAAAAAGATAACTGCAATTGTTTCATTTTGAACAAGCTTGAACTTTGAATAACCCGTAGATCATTCTATAATTTCCTACATTTGATAGCATATCAACAATTTTGTTAAATTCTGATTTTTAATATGTTACGCCATGAGACTTAAAAAATATATTCTATTATCTTCTGTATTGATTATATGTTGCATGGCATGTAGTGATAATTTTTTAGGAGAAGAAAAGAATCAAATATTAGAAACTCCCACATTGGATATTCAAGATGTTGAAGAGGCATTTTCAGAACTTCCTTTTAAAACAGGTATTAATGACTTCAAATTAAATGTACTGCACAACAAAAAATGGGAATTCAGATTAGTTGTTCCAGAAATAGCAAACAACGAATTGGCCCCTCTTTTTGTGTTTCTACATGGTGGAGTTCTCACTCCGAACCAAAACGCTCATACACAAGAAAATTGCCTTATTGATAATGCATTGGTAAATAAAAATGCGTACATATTAAGACCTAACTCCCAAGGCTTGTTATGGGACGATTCTTCCAATGTATCCCAAGTAATCAATCTTGTGAATTTTGCAATAAAAAATTTAAGTATTGACCCTAAAAAAGTGGTGATTCTTGGTTATAGTGATGGTGGAACAGGGAGTTGGTTTTTTTCAGATACTCATCCCGAAGTATTTTCAGCAGGTATTCCTATGGCAAGTTTTTATAGTTTAAAATATACAAATGAAGGATTAGTCAAAAAAACAGATATTCCGCTGTATGTGATACACGGGGAAAGTGATACCATATTTCCCTTTACCAATACAGAAACACAAGTAGAAAAATCAGTAGACGCTGGAAGTGAAATAGAATTTGTAATGGCGGTAGGATTAACACATTTTGTTCCTTGTGAATATTTGATTTATTTACAAGAAGCTATTGAATGGGTCGAAACCTCTATTTGGCAATAGGTTTGTTGCAAATAAGAAGCAGAAAAATATATTAGCATGCTCTTTTTGCTATTCGTCCAATCTTTTATACTAAAAGTAAGATTTGTAGTATCTTACCATGTTTGATTTTTTTTCAAATGCGAAAAAGAACACTATATATTTTGCTGTTTTTTATAGGATTAATATCCTATGGACAAACATGCCCTTCATTGATTTACCCGCCAAATGGTTCAACAGGTATTCCTGTTGATGCAACACTCTCTTGGCCAACTATAAATGGTATTTCTGGGCTAGCAATTTCGCTGGGAACTACTCCAGATGGTATTGACATACTTAACCGAAGAACTTCTGGGCCTATTACTTCTTATACACCAGAAGTAGGGCTTCCGGATGACACACTAATTTATGTTAGTTTCATTTTGTTTATCCCCAACCAACCTCCTATTGTTTGTGCATCCCAAAGTTTTTCTACGGAAGATGTAATAACACCCCCTTCCTGCACCACTCTTTTTGAACCTTTAAACAACCAAACTGTGGTTGATGTTGGCACAAAAATTCAATGGAACTATGCCCCAACGGCTACCGGCTATAGAGTATCTATTGGAACAATCCCAAATGGTATAGATATTTTGGATGACCATGATCTTGGTAACGTTTTGTCCTATAGCCCCCCATCCAACTTACCTTTAGATACTGAAATATTTGTACGTATTGTTCCTTATAATGAAAATGGTAATACTGGACCATGTACCGAGGAAAGTTTTACTACTGGAGCAGTGGCGGCCAGCTGTTTTCAGCCGCCAATAAATCTATCCGAAAAAGTTAGTATTTGTGAAGACAATTTACCTACAACCATTTTTGGTAATGGAATAGCAGATGGCCATAGATGGTATAAAATTAATGATGATGGTACAGAAACATTATTTTCAGAAGCAAATGAAGTTTCTATTTCACAAATTGGCCAGTATCGGTATGAAGTTTACAATACTTATCAAATCGATTGCATCAATTCCAAGACATTCAATGTAGTTTTATCAGAAAAGCCAACCATTGAAGAAGTAAAGGTTAGTGCAGAATCTAGACTAATGAGAATAGTGGTAAGAGTAAGAGGTAATGGCGATTATGAATATTCCTTAAACCCCAATGGTCCTTATCAAGAAAGTTCCGTTTTTGAGAACCAAGTTTTAAAAGAACATACTGTATACGTGAGGGATAAAAATGGATGTGGAATGGATGAAAAAAAAGTAGAACGTGATTTAACCACAGAGGACTTTCCAAAATTCTTTACCCCAAATGGTGATGGTATCAATGATTTTTGGCAGTTTATAGAACCCGATGAGAAAGGGGAAGTAAATGTAAATGTGATACATATTTTTGATAGATATGGAAACTTTTTGGCGCAAATAGACCCAGAATCACAAGGATGGGATGGAAACTTTAATGGCAGACCATTACCACCATCAAGCTATTGGTTCAGGGCAGTTTCATTAAAAAACCAAAAAATCAATGGCTATTTTGTCTTAAAACGGTAAGAAATTTATTTTCTCCCATACCAAACCCAATGCCTTTTGTAAATTTAGGGCATGAAGTTTAAGATTGTTTCAGACTTTAGTCCAACTGGTGATCAACCGGAAGCTATCAAGCAATTGACAGAAGGTATAGATACTTCAGAAAAATACCAAACCCTTCTGGGTGTTACTGGTTCTGGTAAAACATTTACCGTTGCCAATGTTATAGAAAATGTTCAAAAGCCAACATTAATATTGGCCCACAACAAAACTTTAGCGGCTCAACTATATTCAGAATTTAAGCAGTTTTTTCCAGAAAACGCTGTGGAGTATTTTGTTTCCTACTATGATTATTATCAACCAGAAGCATATATTCCAACTTCTGGCACCTATATAGAAAAGGATTTATCAATTAATGAGGATATTGAAAAACTACGTTTAAGCGCTACTTCCTCTCTTCTTTCAGGTCGAAGGGATGTTTTGGTAGTGGCATCAGTATCTTGTTTGTATGGTATTGGCAACCCTGTGGAATTTCAGAAAAATGTTATTTCCATTAAAAAAGACCAAATAATTTCTAGAACCAAATTTTTACATCAATTAGTGCAAAGTCTTTATTCTAGAACTACCATGGATTTTAGAAATGGGAATTTTAGGGTAAAGGGTGATGTTGTGGATGTTTTTCCAAGCTACGCAGACCATGCCTTTAGAATTCACTTTTTTGGGGATGAAATTGAAGAAATAGAGGCTTTTGACCCGTTTAACAACAAAGTCCTAGAAGTCTATGAAAATCTAAACATCTATCCAGCCAATATGTTTGTGACCTCACCAGATGTGCTTCAAAATGCCATTCATAAAATTCAAGAGGATTTGATGCTTCAAGTAAACTACTTTAAAGAAATTGGCAAACATCTTGAGGCAAAACGGTTAGAAGAACGCACCAATTTTGATTTAGAAATGATTAGAGAACTGGGCTACTGCTCAGGTATAGAAAATTACTCTAGATATTTAGATGGTCGTGAACCAGGAACAAGGCCTTTTTGTCTCTTGGACTACTTCCCAAATGATTATCTAATGGTGATCGATGAAAGCCATGTAACCGTTCCACAAGTACATGCCATGTACGGTGGTGACCGTTCCAGAAAAGAGAATTTAGTTGAGTTTGGTTTTAGATTGCCCGCAGCAATGGACAATCGCCCATTAAAATTTGAAGAATTTGAAGTGATACAAAACCAAGTACTTTTTGTAAGTGCTACTCCAGCAGATTACGAGTTGCAGTTAAGTCAAGGAGTATATGTTGAGCAGGTGATTCGCCCAACTGGTTTGTTGGACCCAATTATTGAAATACGACCCAGTCTAAACCAAATTGATGATTTAATTGAAGAAATTCAGCAACGGGTAGAAAAAGATGAACGTACTTTGGTCACTACACTTACAAAGAGAATGGCCGAGGAATTGGCCAAATATTTAACCCGAATTAGTGTTAGATGCCGTTACATTCACAGTGATGTGGACACATTGGAACGGGTAGAAATAATGCAAGATTTAAGAAAAGGGATTTTTGATGTTTTGATTGGTGTTAACTTATTACGCGAAGGATTGGACCTTCCTGAAGTTTCCCTTGTTGCAATTTTAGATGCGGACAAAGAAGGGTTTTTACGAAGCGCCCGTTCCCTTACCCAAACCGTAGGAAGAGCGGCAAGAAACCTGAACGGTAAAGCCATTATGTATGCCGATAAAATTACCAAAAGCATGCAAATAACCATTGATGAAACAAATTACAGAAGAGAAAGGCAAATAACATATAACTTAGAACATAACATTACTCCAAAAGCATTGAACAAAAGTTTGGACAGCACATTGACAAAAAATTCAGTCTCCGCCTATCATTTTGAAAAAGAGGAATTAAGAGCCGCAGAACCAGATTTAGAATACCTCACCCAAGATCAACGAGAAAAAATGATACGGGGAAAAAGAAAAGAAATGGAAAAAGCAGCTAAGGAATTAAACTTTATGGAAGCCGCTAAATTGAGAGATGAAATAAAACTTCTTCAAAAACAAGAATAAAAAGAAAAGTGCCCTGATTTCTCAAAGCACTTTTCTAACTAACCAACTAAACTAACCAACCATTATGAAAGCCCAAGGACGGGCTCATAATTTTTTAAGCAATCTCAATCAACCTTTTTGGTTTTGGTAATGCATCTTCCTTTTTGGGAATTGTAAGTGTCAATACCCCATTTACATAAGTGGCTTCTATTTTATTAGACGTTACACTTTCTGGTAATGTGAACGCTCTTTTAAAAGATGTGTATGAAAACTCTTTTCTAGTAAAATTGTTTTCTGTTGTTTCTTCTTCAGATTTTATTTCAGAAGAGATTGTCAATACATCGTTATCAACCTCAATTATAAAGTCTTCTTTTTTTCTTCCAGGTACGGCCAATTCCAATTCATAATTGGTCTCGTTCTCTTTAATATTAACAGCTGGCAGAAAGGATAATGGTTTCTCTAAACCTCCAAACCAATCTGGAGTAAAAAAATCATTTACAAATGAAGGCAACATTACATTGTTTCTTTTTATTAAACTCATGACTATATTTTTTAATTAAACTTTGTTACGCTTTGATATAGTCAAAGGGTGTACCAATCAAAAAATAGTGTCAAAATGACTTGTTTTGATAAATAAATAATGACTTTTTGTCATCTATTAATAAAAACTAGTTGTAGTAGGTTTTAAAAATGTCTATTAAAACGTTTGGTGGAACCACTTTGTCCGGATAATTGTGCATAACAATCAATATCTGATCTATTGCCGAGGGAGGCAATCCCAATTTAAGCCCAATTGTATGAAGTTTGTTGGTCTCAGTCATATTTTGAACATTGTCCACATTCATCAACAATACCAGTCTATGAAATTGAAGTATCCGTTCAGCCTGAGTTTTAGGAACAATTTTTTCAATTTTTCTTTTAAATAGGGTGTCAAACTCATCTTTAGGAATTCCCAAGCTTGTAGCTACCCCTAAAAGAAAATTATACTCAGAGTCCTCAATCACCTTATCCACTTTGGCAAAGGCAATCATTTCCGATAAAATACTAAGCTTCTCTTTATGAGTACTCATGGGTTTAGGTGTTCATTAAAGAAATAGGGGTATTATTATAACTAAAAAACTTAAAATTTAGTATTAAAGGCTAAGGCAAAAAAATATTGGTTTAATGTAGTAACTTGCCAAAAATATTTTCCATGACCAATAATGATATTTTTAAGAAGCTTAGAGTTGCCCTTATGCTACGCGATGATGATATTGTAGAAATATTAAAACTCGTTGATTTTAAGGTTTCTAAAAGTGAATTAGGTGCTTTTTTTAGAAATGAGGACCATCCAAAATATGTAGCCTGTGGGGATCAAATATTACGTAATTTTCTTAACGGATTGGTCATCCATTTAAGAGGCACTAAGGAAAATCCTAAAATTCCTAAAGAAGTTTTGTATCAAAAAAAACAACCAAGAGAAACACCAAAAAAAAAGTATCCCCCTAAAAAGAGCAATACACCCGATGTTTCATATGTAAAATATAAGAACAAAAAAAAATCCTGACTCATTTTTGAATCAGGATTTCTTAATAAAATTTTGTTCTTATGCTTTGATTCGTACAGGAATGGTATAGATTTTACCTTCTTTATAATTTTCCAACTCAACTTTTTTGTAGTTTAACCTACCTTTAACAAAGCCTTCCAAACTGTCATCGTTTGTGTCAACGGACATAACCACTATTTCCCCTTCATTATTGATGGTGAAACGAACCTGAGCTGTCAGCTCATCATCCGCATCCAGAACAATTTTATTGTCGTTCAACATTTCGGCTATCTGGGTAGATAATTTTTTAGAAGGTTCAACCTTTGTAAAATCGTTGGCAAATAAATTCCCTGCAGAAAGTAGCATTGCAGCTACTAAAACTAAACTAATTTTTCTCATGATGTTTTTTGTTTAATGATTGATACTAATTGATGATATATTTAAAAAGACGCTTAAAAAATATTAATGTTACAACAAAAACGCATTTTAACATTTCTTTAATCAATAATCCGCATCTTTCAAGAACAAAACTAATAGCAATGAATCACAAAAAAATCCTAAAAAAACAAGTTTAACAAAGGTTTAAAATAGATAACGATTATGAAACATAAAAAAGGCCAGTATTTACAAAATACTGACCTTAATTCTATTTTATAATGATGTAACTAATCTAGCTTAGAACTTCTTTAACCTTATCAGCAGCTTCTTGGAACTGTACAGCAGATTGTACTGCCAAACCAGAATTGTCTATAATTTCCTTTGCAAGCTCGGCATTAGTTCCTTGTAAACGCACTATAATTGGCACCTTAATAGAATCCCCCATATTCTTGTATGCATCTACTACACCCTGAGCAACTCGATCACATCTAACAATTCCTCCAAAAATATTGATAAGGATTGCTTTTACTGCTGGGTCTTTAAGAATAATTCTAAAAGCCTCCTCTACCCTTTTGGCATCAGCTGTACCACCTACATCCAAGAAATTGGCCGGCTCTCCACCTGCCATTTTGATTAAATCCATGGTTGCCATGGCCAATCCTGCCCCATTTACCATACATCCAACATTGCCATCTAAATCCACGTAGTTAAGCCCTACAGCTCTAGCCTCTACTTCTATTTCATTCTCTTCACGTAAATCGCGCATTTCGGCATAAGCCTTTCTTCTATAAAGTGCATTGTCATCAATGGATACTTTGGCATCCACAGCCATTATTTTGTCATCAGATGTTTTAAGAACTGGGTTAATCTCAAACATACTAGAATCGCTTTCCACATAAGCCTTATATAAACAAGCAACAAACTTGGTCATTTCTTTGAATGCCATACCAGACAACCCTAAGTTAAATGCAATTTTTCTTGCTTGGAAGGGTAAAAGACCTGTTGCAGGGTCAATTTCTTCAGTAAAAATAAGATGTGGTGTTTTTTCTGCTACTTCTTCAATATCCATTCCTCCTTCAGTAGAATACATGACCATGTTTCTTCCCGTGCCCCTATTCAACAACACTGACATATAAAACTCAGAAGTTTCACTATCACCAGGATAATAAACATCTTCTGCAACTAAAACTTGGTGTACTTTTTTACCTTCAGCAGAAGTTTGGGGTGTAATTAAATTCATCCCTATAATACTTCCTGCCAATTCTTCTACCTCCTGCAAATTTTTGGCCAACTTTACTCCACCACCTTTTCCACGCCCACCTGCATGAACCTGAGCTTTGATCACATGCCATCCTGTTCCTGTTTCTTGGGTCAATTGCTTGGCAGCATCCACAGCTTCTTTTGCATTATGAGCAACTATTCCTCTTTGGATACGCACTCCAAAACTTGCCAATATTTCTTTTCCTTGATATTCGTGAAGGTTCATATATAAAAAGTGTCTTTAGATTCTGTAGCAAAAATAGGAAACCCATATGAGTTACCCTAATGAAAAACTTAGCTAAAAAGTGAGAAAACGATATAGTTGTTATATATTAAACAATTTGTTGTATTTTTAATTTTGTTGAAGTTTTTTTTGCCCATATTCCCCAAGTAGCCTAGATTTGTTTAAAATGACGAAGCTATGAAAACTACCGATTTACTTAAAATCGCGAAAACTTATGGAGATCCTGTATACGTTTATGATTCAGAAAAAATAATTTCCCAGTTCAATAGACTAACAAATGCTTTTAGCAGTGTAAAAAAGTTAAAGCTTAATTATGCCGCCAAAGCCCTTTCCAACATAAACATTTTACGTTTAATGAACAATTTGGGAAGTGGTTTGGATACTGTTTCCATACAGGAGGTAAAATTGGGTCTTTTGGCAGGTTTTAAACCAGAGAATATCATATTTACACCTAATGGAGTGTCCTTGGAAGAAATTGAAGAGGCTTCGGCACTTGGGGTTCGCATCAATATTGACAACCTATCGGTTTTAGAGCAGTTTGGAAGCAAACATCCAGACGTTCCTGTATGTATCCGTATTAACCCGCATGTTATGGCGGGTGGAAACAGTAAAATTTCTGTTGGTCATATAGATTCAAAATTCGGTATCAGTATTCATCAGATTCCACATCTTTTGCGCATTGTGGAACTAACTCAAATGAATGTGAATGGTATTCACATGCATACTGGAAGTGATATTTTAGATATTGATGTGTTTTTGTACGCATCAGAAATCTTGTTTGAAACAGCTAAAAACTTTAAAGATTTAAAGTTTATTGACTTTGGAAGCGGTTTTAAAGTACCTTATAAAAATGGGGATATAGAAACCAATGTAGAGGAATTGGGTAAAAAATTGGGAAGTAGATTTAATGAATTCTGTAAAGAATACGGGCGCGAACTTACCCTAGCATTTGAACCAGGAAAATTTTTGGTAAGTGAAGCTGGACATTTCTTAGCAAAAGTGAATGTTGTAAAACAAACTACCTCAACAGTTTTTGCAAGTATAGATTCTGGTTTCAACCATTTAATTAGACCTATGTTCTATGGTGCAAAACATCAAATTGAAAATATCTCAAATCCAGAAGGACGCGAGCGTTATTACTCAGTTGTAGGATATATTTGTGAGACAGATACTTTTGCAAGCAATAAAAGAATAAGCGAAATATCTGAAGGTGATATTCTTTGTTTTAAAAATGCAGGTGCTTATTGCTTTACCATGGCAAGCAATTACAACTCTAGATTTAGACCGCCAGAAGTTTTATGGCACCAAGGAAAAGCCATTTTAATTCGTGAGCGAGAAACTTTTGATGACCTTATTAAAAACCAAGTGGATGTAAAAGACCTTTTTGCTCCAGAAAAGGAAAAGGTTACTGCAAAATAAAATAGACACATAAAATTGAAAAGGGTGGATTTTTAAAATAAATTCGCCCTTTTTTCGTTAGTTTTGGTATAGTTGTTGGACTAAAATCCTGAAAACAATTGACATGAAAAATACTACTCCATCTTACAGAACTTATATTCTATTCCTTTTTGTTGGTTTATTATCCCTCACTTTAAGCGCACAAGAAGTGCAATGGCTTACATGGGATGAAGCTTCGACTTTGGTACAAACTGAAAAAAATCCCAAGAAAATTTTTATTGATGTCTATACGGATTGGTGTGGATGGTGCAAAAAAATGGATAAAGACACCTTTCAAAACCCAAAAGTAGCTGCCTATATGCAAGAAAATTTTTATATGGTAAAGATGGATGGCGAAGGGAAAGAGCCTATAGAATACAAAGGCAAAACTTTTAACTTTGTGCCTTCTGGAAAGCGTGGATACCATGAGTTTGCCGCTGCCCTTATGCAAGGAAGAATGAGTTATCCCACGGTCATTTTTTTAGATGAAAAGTTAGACATGCTATCTCCTGTACCTGGTTACCAAAAACCAGTTCCATTCCTAAAAATTGCCAAATACTTTGGTGATAATATTTACAAAGAAAAGGATTGGAAAACTTATGATGCTCAAGGGAAATAATCTAGACTATCGACTATAATTTGGAGACTCTTTAGTGATATGTACATCATGTGGATGGCTTTCGTTAATACCACTGGCTGTAATTTTAACAAACCTACCCGTATCTTTTAAAGTCTCAACGTCTTTAGCTCCACAATACCCCATACCCGCACGTAAACCACCAACAAACTGATGTATACTCTCATACAGTTCTCCTTTGTAAGGAACACGACCTACAATGCCTTCTGGTACCAATTTTTTAATATCATCTTCCACATCTTGGAAATAACGGTCTTTACTACCTTCTTTCATAGCTTCTACAGAACCCATTCCCCTATAAGACTTAAACTTTCTACCCTCATAGATAATTGTTTCCCCTGGCGATTCTTGTGTACCTGCCAAAAGTGAACCAAGCATTACAGAATCTGCACCAGCAGCAATAGCTTTTGGAATATCACCAGTATAGCGAATACCACCATCAGCAATTACCGGAACACCACTACCCTTGATAGCCGCAGCAACTTCCAAAACAGCTGAAAATTGAGGAAAACCAACACCAGCAACTACTCTTGTTGTACAAATAGAACCTGGTCCAATACCCACTTTTACAGCATCTGCACCAGCTTCTACCAAATACTTTGCAGCAGCCCCTGTGGCAATATTTCCCACAATAACATCCAAATCCGGGAATTGCTTTTTAACTTTCTTTAAAACAGATACTACGCCTTGTGTATGGCCATGGGCAGTATCAATTACCACTGCGTCTACCCCTGAGTTTACTAGAGCGGCAGCCCTTTCAACGGCATCCCCAGTAACACCAATTGCAGCAGCAACACGCAATCGTCCATATTCGTCTTTGCTTGCGCTAGGTTTTAAAGTTAACTTTGTAATATCCCTAAAAGTGATAAGACCAACCAATTTATAATCTTTATCTACTACTGGAAGTTTTTCAATCTTTTTTTCTTGTAAAATATCTTCAGCTTCGGTTAGTGAGGTTCCTTCTGCAGCGGTGACCAAGCTTTTCGAGGTCATTACCTCAGAAATTGGTCTGTCATTATTTTTCTCAAAACGTAAATCTCTGTTGGTTACTATTCCCAAAAGCTTTCCTGCAGCATCAACAATTGGGATTCCACCAATACTGTGCTCTTTCATACTGGCTTTAGCATCACGTACATGGGAATTTAAGGGTAAAGTAACAGGGTCCAGAATCATTCCGCTTTCTGCCCTTTTTACTTTTCTTACTTTAATTGCCTGTTGCTCAATAGTCATGTTTTTGTGCAACACCCCTATACCACCTTCTTGAGCAATAGCAATTGCCATTCGGGATTCTGTAACAGTATCCATAGCCGCAGAAACAATAGGCACATTGATAGTTATGTTACGTGTAAATTTTGTTTGAATACTGACTTCTCTTGGGAGAACTTCTGAGTAGGCGGGTACTAAAAGAACATCATCATATGTTAGTCCTTCGCCAACAATTTTTTCTAGGTGAGCTTCCATGGCAATTAAAGATTAATTGCGTGCAAATATACTACATTTAAAGCAACCTTGGAATTGTAATCTATAACTTAACGGTAGCTTGTTTTTTCATTAACTGAAAAAGAACCAATAATGCCGAAGCAGTAAAAGTGGCAGTCATTAAAATTCCTGAAAAAACCACTACATATTTCATCCATGAAATCCCTATCCACATAAGGTAAATACCCCCAAATGTGAGGATAACGGACAAAAATGGCTCAATAGTAAGGAAAAGTTTGAGTTTCTTGGGTGCTTTTGTTAGCCATACCAATCCTCCCAACAAAAAGAAAATAAAGGACATGGATAAAATATGGGTATGAACAATAGTGAGCATTTCCCGCTCTCCTTTTTTAAACTTCATTACCTCAGCTTCCTCATCATCTTCATTCCCTAAATAGTTTTCTTCTATTCCAGATGGTGAATTGGAACTGGTTTCATTTACAAATAAAAGTCCTGTATAAAAACCAATGGAAAGAATTAAAACAAATACCCCTATGAATAGTTTTATTTCTTTTGGAAAGCTTAACAACAGACCGTTATAGTTCATCACAAAATATTTTTTTCTTGAAGTATACCTACTGTCTGCAATAAATCATCTATAGAATTAGTCATGGAACGTACAGATATAGTCGCGCCAGAAATGGCATCGATATTGGTTTCATGACTAACCCTGTCTTTTCCTGTTTTACCAATAAATTGGCGTAACCATCTTTTGCTTCCTATTTCTCCTCCATATTCTTCCCGATATACCAGTACTTTAGAATGAATCACTTTTAAATCGGTATCAAAGACAACTAAATAATCAAACTCCGCTGTTTTACTGGGTGCTTTATCCACAAAAACATATCCAAGCAATTCTTCATCTAAAAAAACCTCAAACAAATTGGAACCAGAGATTTTTGTAGGCAATTCAGTATTAAGTTCATCATTAACTTCAATTGAATTCATTGAAAACCGGGCAACCTCAAAAACCTTTTGCACCTCTTTTTCTACTTTCTTCTGAATGGCTTTAGGCAAACCAAAGCCCACTAGCATAAAAGCAAGGGCAGACAAAACAAGTATATACGGTTTTTTATATGTAATCATATGTTGGTCATTAGAACCATACTCCTATCCCAAAATTTAATCTATCTTTTACATCACTATTCTCCAAAGCATTGCTCCTGAACTGGTAATCTCCTTTCACTACAACACCTGGTGCTAGGTGATATGTTAACCCAGTAGTCACATCTGTTCTGTCATAAGACATATTATCTTCCAAAGCTCCAGCTGTACTAGCATGGGTGTCATATGCTTCATACCGTGCAAAAGCAAACAGTTTTTGCCTGTTTCCTGCCGGCAATACATTATAGGCCCCTTCTAGATACCAACCTTGCATGGCACTTCCCAAATCTCTTCCAGTTAATGTATTATATTCTTCTGTATCAGAAAGAGAAGCATGTATAAATTGGCCTCTAGCTGTAAATTTTTGATATGCATACCGTGCATCTAAACCAATCATGGAAATTCCAATGTTTGTACCATCAACAGCTTCAACATCATCTGCTGCCTGAGTTTGTCCAAAATAACCCGACACCCCTAAACGCAAGCCAGAAATTCCGTAATAATCTAATTTTCCAGAGAAAGTTGGACTATCTATGGTAGATTGAATCCCTTTTTGGCGACCACTGCGCAACCCATTAGTACCTTTTAGAATTCCATTGATACCACCTTCCCCATCAGCTTCCGTAGACTTAAACCCATTAAACAAATAAGCCTGATACCCCAAAGACAAGTTATTAAACCTACCATTAACACCAACCCCAAGTTCTCTCCAAGTTGTTGGTACAATAACATTATCTATTGCAGGTCTTTCAGTACCATTAAAGGTCGTTGGTTCGTGATATTCATTTACAATACCCATGGGCACCAACATTAAACCACCTCTAATATTAAAATTATTTGCTGCATTGTAATTTACAAAAGCCTGCTCTACAAATACTTCTTGCACGTGCTCAAACTCAATTTCCGTAACAAACTGAGTTCTGTCATCAAATCTATATCCTAACAATAAAACCAATCGTTGAATATCTAATTCTCCATTATCTCCGTTTGGTTGATTGTATAACATTTCCCCATAGGCTCCCACCGTTACTGCCGAAGCATAATTACCAGACAACAAACGCTGCGCTGCATTTAATTGTTTTTGCGGGTCTAAGGTTATTGAATCTGTAACAGTTTGCGCAGATAACAATGTTACAAAAAGTAGTGTGAAAAGCGATATGAGCTTCCTCATTTGGACTATTTATTTAGATTAGTTTAAAATAGTGTGCAAATATATTTCAGCAATTGGAAACCACAAATTTTATTTAAATTAAATCTAAATAAATTTAGATATTTAACATTAAAGTAATCTTTGGAAACAAAAATGAAGATTAATGATAGTTAGAAAATAATTCGGTTGCCTTGTTATGGGCAGCCTCAAAAGCCATCCAATTAACACCCGAATCAACTTTCATTGAAGTAAAGTAGGAAAGCATTTTTTCTGTAGGCATATTCCCTGTGAGTTCATCCTTGGCCATTGGGCAGCCACCAAAACCTTGGATTGCACCATCAAACCTGCGACAACCGGCCAAATAGGCTGCATTCACTTTTTCGTGCCATTTTGTAGGCGTTGTATGCAAATGTGCCCCAAACTCTACATTGGAGTATTTAGGAATTAAATTGGAGAACAAATAATTAATCACTTCTGGTGTAGATGTTCCCACGGTATCTGAAAGAGAAAGAATCTTTGCACCCATAGCGGCTAATTTCTCTGTCCATTCCCCTACTATTTCCACATTCCATGGGTCACCATAAGGGTTCCCAAAGCCCATAGAAATGTACGTAACCACTTCTTTGTTATGGGCATCGGCAATGTTCAATATTTCTTGTAAGGTTTCCACGGATTGCGCAATGGTCTTGTGCGTGTTCCGCATCTGAAAATTCTCGGAAATGGAAAATGGATAGCCCAAATAATCAATTTCATTATGCTGTGATGCATCTTGCGCACCTCTTACATTGGCAACAATGGACAATAATTTGCTTTTGGTTTTGGACAGATCCAATTTAGATAGCACCTCTGCCGTATCTGCCATTTGTGGAATGGCCTTGGGCGATACAAAACTGCCAAAGTCCAATGTATTAAAGCCGCACCCCAACAAAGATTGAAGATACTTTACCTTGCTATCCGTTGGGATAAAGGTTTTAATGCCTTGCATGGCATCTCTTGGACACTCTATGATTTTTACCTTTTCCAAAGTGGCTTTTGTTGATAAGCTATAATCAAAATTACCATTATTTATCTGATAATAAGATATACACGGCAATACCCACAAAAACAAGAATCTGTAACCATTTTAAAAACACTCCTGCTTTTGGGTACTTTGTAAAATAAGTAGAAATTGACCCTGCCAACAAAGCAATGATGCTAAAAATCAAAAAGGAAACAAACATAAAGAGCCCTCCCAAAATATAAAATTGCCATACAGTACTGATCTGGGCGCTGAACAAAAAACCTGGAAAAAAGGCCAAAAAGAAAATGGTGACCTTGGGGTTAAGGACATTCATTATAAAGCCTTGTCTAAAAAGTTCTAACAAGCTTTTCTTGGGAATAGCGGTAGATGATTCCAATGATACCTTGCTCCTAAAAGCTTTATAAGCCAAATAGAACAGATAGAGTGCACCCAAGAGTTTAATAACAAAAAATACTTTACCATTTTCTTTAATAAGGGCCGAAACGCCCAATGCCAATAAAGTAGTATGTACTAAGCAACCGGCAACAAGCCCAGACAAGGTTGCCATACCATACTTTTTACCATTAACAATGCTTTGCATCATTACATAGATATTATCTGGGCCGGGAGAAATAGCCAAAGCAGCAGTCGCTAAGCAAAAAGTATACAAAACCTCGTAGTTCACCATTCTAATTTACCCTCCAATAATACAATTTCTGTTAGAATATATTATAATGCATGATAAATCTTATCTTAGTTCCACACATAAAAGAGATATAGATCATATGATCTATATTCAATTGTTGTAGGCAATGTCTAAAAAATGACAAATACTGAATTCAAATCGGAACTTGACCAAATTTTGAAACCTCATGGATTCAAAAAGAAAGGAAATAAATGGACATCGGAAACGGTGGAATTGGAAAAAATCATTGAATTGCAAAAATCCAATTTTAGTAATAGTTATTATTTGAATTATGGCTATAACTTCAAAGACTTGGACTATAAAGAAGTGACAATGCATATTTGGAATCGATTGGGTTCTTTGAAACGGAAAGAAAACAAATTGATTTTCAAAACATTTGACTTGACAAAGTCAATGGACAAGACTTCACGTGTTCATAATATGGAGCACTTTGTGAACGAATTATTACTTCCAAAGATAAATTCTATAAACAACAAAACGGACATCATAAATCAATTAAGGTCGCGCAAGCATTTGAATGATATTTTTTTGCCTATAAAACAACACTTAAATCTTGAAAATGTAAAAAAAACTGCCTACAACAATGGCTATAATTCATTGTGGCAAAGAGTTAAAACAAAGCTTAATTTATAAATCAATCGGCTGGATTTCGCCGGAATAATCCTGCGGATGATTCCACAACGAAGTCATAGCCGAACCGATGATGTCGAATACGCCTGCGGCGTACTTTTGTTGCACTGCTACCGCAGCCAACGCACCAAAAGCAAGTTGTATAATTCATTTCCCTATAGTGCAAAACAATAGGAAAAGGCATAACATCTACAATACATTTAAAAAAGTGTAAATAATGTAGTTATTATTGTTCCCTTGCTATCACTTAGCCCAATAGACAATACTTGTTGTTGCTCTTTTACTTTAAAATTAAATGGCGGTGCCAATAGGTTTATACCACTTTGCTTTTTCAATCTAATTCCTTGCCCTGATATGATATCCATATTGAGGATAAAGTCTCCTTTTGGCACATGCTCCGTAACAATTACATATTTAAAACCGGGTAATTTGTTTATTATATTTTGTACTTCTGCATTTGATACATGTTGCAGTACTTGTCTTAATATGGCACAATCACCAGCTGGTAATTCATCTACGGCAATATCCAAGCAATGAAACTCTAAATTTTCCGCTTTAAATTTTTGTTTATTATAGGCTATAAGGTCTGTCACTATATCCACAGCAATATATTTCTTGGTGTGTTCCACCAATTCTTTACCCACATTAAAATCTCCACAGCCTAAATCACATACCACCAAAGGGTCTTTAAAAGATTTTAAAAATGTTGTAACAGCATCAATATATGGGTTTACTATTTCCGGTAGATGTGACCCTGAACCAGAATAAAAATTAGATTGGGCACCGCCCCAAAGTTTATTTTCATAAATCTGTTCCATGGCGTCTTTGGTTGGCCATGGCTTTTTTATTCTTTTAATGTCGTTTTCTTTCTTCTTCATAAACGTGCAGATGGTCTATATAAAAGCTTTTATATTCAAATGTACTATTAAAAGAACCTTTGCAGTGCTATGTTAGAATCTGGCTCTATAGAAATTACCAACCTATTAAGGGTCATTAGGAAAAACTTGAAGAATATTCTAAACGCTCGCCTTTTTTGTTAACTTAGTCCTTATAGCATTAGCTAAGATTTTTAACCCATACTAATTCTAAAGACATGTACACAGGTAAAGTATATAGAATAATAGACATGGCGGCATGGACCCGCTATGAAACCTTATTGTTTCTTGTAATAATTATTGCCTGGGTTTCTGGTTATTACTTTCTGGACATGGATTGGCTCATAATTCCATGGACTCCTTTGGCTTTAATTGGAACCGCTGTTGCATTTGTTATTGGTTTTCAAAACAATGCAGTTTATGGTAGAATTTGGGAAGCAAGAAAAATTTGGGGCGGCATTGTTAATACGTCTCGCACCTTTGGTGTATTTGTACAGGATATGCTCACAGAAGAGTACGCAAAAGAAAAAGTATCTTCTGGCGCTCTAACGGAAGAAATAAAAATCCTTACTTATAGGCATATAGCATGGATGACGGCCTTAAGACATGCTATGCGCAGTCAAAAAAAATGGGAAACTACCAGTGACCATAAAACCAACAGGGAATGGGGCATTGCCCCTCCTGAAACAAATTCCAGCTTGGATGAGGACTTAAAACCGTATCTATCCAATGAAGATATGGCTTATGTTATGGATAAAGGCAATCACCAAACGGCCGTGCTCTATCTACAATCTCACCATCTTAGAAATTTGAAAGAAAAAGGGGTTATCTGGGAGTTTTCATTCTTGGAGTTAGAGGGAATAATTAAAGAACTCTTTACCTTACAAGGACAAAGTGAACGTATTAAGAATTTTCCTTATCCTAGACAATATGCTACCCTTAACCAATATTTTATGTGGTTACTTTTGCTGCTGCTACCAATGGCAATGATTCCACAATTCATAGAAATTGGAAATAAAATTTCTGCCAGTAATCCAATTTTAGGGGATTTATTTGTGTGGCTTTCCGTTCCAATTTATTTGGCAGTAGCATGGATTTTCCATACCATGGAACGAATTGGTAGAACTGGAGAAAATCCATTTGAAGGAACCTCTAACGATGTTCCCATATCTACGATTTCTAGAGGAATAGAAATTGACCTAAGGCAAAATCTTGGAGAGGACAAAGGGCAGATTCCGCCACAGTTTCCAGAAGAATTTGGAGTACAGTTTTAAAGCGGTTTTAGAATTAAATGGTTAATTACAATCCATATTATTATAAATAGTGAAGGAAAACCTTCACTATTTTTTTATACCTTGGAAAGAAAATTAATAGGTGCCACGATTTAGCTAATCCACAAAGACCCACCAATGACTGTAAAAACAAAGTTTCAGGTTTCTTCTTTCAAAATATTCTTCCTTTTTTATATCATCAACCATTTTTATAGCTATACCCAAGGATTTGAAGGGTATTATCAATATCCCAATGTTCAAAACAATACAATTGTTTTTTCCGCCGAAGGTGATCTCTGGAAAGTGCCTCTTACTGGGGGAATGGCGCAAAGACTTACCACACATCTGGAGGATGAACGTTATCCTTCCATTTCACCCGATGGTAAGTCAATTGCATTTTCTGCAAACTATGAAGGGCCCACCGAGGTCTACACCATGCCAATCAATGGGGGGCTACCCATTAGATGGACATACGAAAGTGATTTTTCGACGGTAAATTGCTGGGCTCCAAATGGAAAAATTATCTATGATACCAGAGCCTTTTCAACCCTCCCAGACCGACAATTGGTGAGTATAGATAGGCAGACCAAAAAGAAGGAGAGAATTCCATTGAGCCAAGCAAGTGAGGCCTCTTTTAATGGGACTGGAAATACCGTTTATTTTGTTCGACCTTCTTACCATGGCAATGTAACCAAAAGATATAAGGGCGGTACGGCTCGCCAAATTTGGAAATATACCACCGGTGATGATGAGGCCATAAAGTTGACCACGGACTATACCGGTGAAAGTCACCATCCCATGTGGCATAATGGTAGGGTCTACTTTATTTCGGATAGGGATGGTATAATGAATATATGGAGCATAGATGAGAATGGAAACGATTTAAAACAGCACACTAAACATGAGGGTTTTGATGTAAGAACAGCTTCGGTACATAATGGAAACATAGTGTATCAATTTGGCGCGGATATTTGGCACTATTCCATTACCAGCGATACCACACGTAAAGTAAAAATCCAACTGGTTTCAGATTTAGATCAGTTGAGGGAAAAATGGGAAGATAACCCATCAAAATATATTACATCTGTTCATCCAGATAAAAAAGGGGAACGTATTGTCATTACAGCAAGAGGTAGGGTTTTTGTTGCCCCAGTAAAAACAGGTCGCTTCATTGAATTTACAGATAAAAAGAATGTACGGTTACGGAATGCTGTTTTTTCCAGCAACGGAAAAGAAGTAATTTCTTTATCCGATGAAAGTGGTGAATTCGAATTTATTAGTATGCCCGCCAGTGGGGTGGGAACCCATAGGTCCATTACGGAAAATGGCAAAGTCTTGAGGTATGGGGGCACTCCTTCCCCAGATGGAAAATGGATTGCCTATGCAGATCTGGAAAACAATATGTTTATTTTAAACAAGGCAACCGGTGAAAGTAAATTGATTTCCAATAATCAAGAAGGTATTTATTCCTTCTCCTGGTCACCAGATAGCAAATGGATTTCATTTGTTCAGGCTGCCAATAACTACATGGCTCAAATTCATCTGTACAATATTGATACCCATGACACATTTCCCATTACCACAGATAGAGCCAATAGCCTAAGCCCCCAATGGAGCCCAGATGGAAAATTCATTTATTTCTTGTCCGATCGTAGCTTTACAACATTAGTGGGTGCTCCATGGGGAGCAAGACAGCCCGAGCCCTATTTTGATGCATCTGAAAAAGTGTATCATGTGGCCCTGCAAAAGGGTTCCCGTTCCCCTTTTCGCAAAAAAGATGAATTGTTTAAGGACAAAAAAGATACTGATGAAGAGGATTCAACGGTAAAGGTCCTTGTGGACAAGGATGGCATTTTGGAAAGAATTGAAGAAGTACCCATAAAACCGGGCAACTACAGAAATTTGGCCGTCACTAAAAAAGCGCTCTACATGCTAACCAGTGAAACCGGTGTGGGGGCAAAAACACATTTGAAAGTTGCTAAAGTTGCTAATGAGGAAGTTGAGTTAACCACTATGGTGGAAAATGTTAGAAATTTTGAACTTACTGGCAATGGGGAGAAAATTCTTGTTAGAAAAGGAAGCAATTACTATATGGTTTCTGCAGGAACTGGGAAAGTAAATGATCTAAATGACAGTAAAATTGACCTAAAAGGTTGGCGTTTCCCCATTACTCCCCAGGAAGATTGGAAACAAATATTTACGGATGCATGGAGAATGGAACGCGATTATTTTTATGATAAAAAAATGCATGGGGTAAATTGGGAGGCCATGCATAAAAAGTACTTTCCTCTAGTAGACCGTATAACCACCAGAACGGAACTATCCGACCTTATAGGTCGTTTTGTAGGGGAACTGTCCGCCCTTCATACAAGTGTCCGCGGAGGAGATATTAGAAAGGACGAAAAAAACATTGCAGTTCCCAGCTTAGGTGCAAGATTTAGCAGGAATGAAAATAAAGGAGGATTCACTATTGAATATATTTACAAGGCCGATCCAGATTATCCCGATGAAAAATCGCCACTAGATGACCCTTATTTAGATATAAAAATTGGAGATGTTATTACAAGTATCAATGGTAAATCTACACTATCGGCAATGGACATTGGGGAATTTTTAAGAAACCAGGCAAAAAAACAAGTGAGATTGGGGATTGACCGAAATGGTCTTAAAAGAGAGGTAGTTGTGATACCCACGGACAACCTATATAATCTCCGATATAGAGATTGGGAATATTCTAGAAGGCTATTGGTTGAAAAAGAAACTGACCATAAAGTGGGTTACTTACATCTAAGAGCCATGGGAAGAAATGACCTTAACCAATGGTACAGAGAATTTTATCCCGTTTTTGACAGACCAGGTCTAATACTGGATGTAAGACATAACAGAGGGGGCAATATAGAAAGTTTTATCCTTGAAAAATTGCTCAGAAAAGCTTGGATGTACTGGAAAGGTAGGTCTGGAAATCCCTATTGGAACATGCAATACGCCTTTAGAGGTCATATTGTTGTATTGGTAGATGAAAATACGGCATCCGATGGGGAAGCCTTTGCAGATGGATTTAAAAAACTTGATTTGGGAACAACCATAGGAACACGGACTTGGGGCGGAGAAATATGGCTGAGTGGTGTAAACAGATTAAGCGATGGAGGTATTGCCAGAGCTCCAATGAACGGAGTTTATGACGATCAAGGAAATTGGCTTATTGAAGGACATGGTTTTGAACCGGACATTGTGGTGGAAAACACGCCCCATAAAACCTTTAATGGAGAGGATGCCCAATTAAAAGCAGCTATTGACCTTCTTAAAAAACTTATATCTGAAGACCCCAGGGAGGTGCCCCCTGCCCCTCCATTTCCAGATAAATCCTTTAAAAACAAAGAGTAAAAAATTAATTTATAGAAAATAATCTCAAAAAATCATTTTATGAAAACCACTACTATACACATCCTATTATTTGCATCTCTCTTATCTTTAAGTTTTACTTCCATTGATATGAAAAAAGAAGAAAATACGACATCAAATACAACCGTTAAAAACGATAGCGTTCTAAGACATGTGGTTCTATTTAAGTTTAAAGAAGGGACTGCCCTCGAAAAAATTAAAGTTGTTGAAGATGCTTTTTATGCCTTACCATCTAAAATATCAGAAATTAAGTCTCTAGAATGGGGACTTAACAATAGCCCAGAAGGGCTGAACAAAGGTTTTACCCATTGTTATTTTCTAACTTTTGCCACCGAAGAAGACCGTGCTATATATTTACCACATCCAGACCATAAAGCTTTTGGAGCTACACTGAGTGGAATTCTAGACGATGTTTTGGTGGTGGATTATTGGACGCATTAACTAATCTAACCGATGTCATTACAAGTGCAACGAAGCACAATAACCATGTTTTGTCCGTTCGAACGGAGTCGAGAACTATATTGACCCCTCGACTCCGCTCGGGGTAACACGTAAGTACATTATAAACCTGAATTTCTTAAAATAGCCTTGTTTATTCTTTTTACCAAAATGGGGCCTTCATAAATAAAACCTGTCCAAAGTTGTACTAAAGTTGCGCCTGCTTCTAATTTATCCAAAGCATCTTGAGCTGAGTGTATCCCTCCTACTCCAATTATAGGAAATGCTTTCTTACTTTTTTCAGATAGAAACTTGATGACTTCCGTGCTTCTATGTGTCAAAGGTTTTCCACTTAGTCCACCCGCTTCTTCGGTTAAATCTTGACTAGATTTCAAACCATTACGAGAAATTGTAGTGTTGGCAGCAATAACACCATCAATTTTTGTGATTTTTACTATATCTATAATATCCAATAATTGATCATCTGTTAAGTCTGGTGCTATTTTTAATAGAATTGGTTTTTGACTTTCTTTCTTGGCATTGGCTTTTTTCAATTCATTCAATAATGCTGTCAAAGGCTGCTTGTCTTGCAATTCCCTTAACCCAGGAGTATTGGGAGAGCTTACATTGACTACAAAATAATCTACATAATCAAAAAGAGCATCAAAGCAAATTAAATAGTCATTGGTAGCCTCTTCGTTAGGCGTTACTTTATTCTTCCCTATATTTCCTCCAATGAGCACTTTATGCTCCTTTTTAAGGCGTTCTACAGCCGCCAAAACACCTTCATTATTAAAACCCATGCGGTTAATGATTGCCTTATCTGCTTTTAACCTAAATAATCTCTTCTTTAGATTGCCATCCTGCGGTTTGGGAGTCAGTGTTCCTATCTCAATAAAACCAAAACCAAAGTCAGATAATTCATTGTACAACAGTGCATTTTTATCAAACCCAGCGGCAAGACCTACAGGGTTCCTAAATTTTAATCCAAAAACTTCTCGTTCCAATCTTTTATCATCTATAGCATAAATCGCCCTAAAAAGTCCCGAAAAACCTATTTTGGAAAGAAACTTTACTGTCGAAAATATAAGATAATGTACTTTTTCCGGGTCAATTAAAAAAAGAATAGGACGTAAAAGGAGTTTGTACATGGATTATGTTAGTTTGGGCAAAAATACAAACTGAAGTTAAGTTCAAATAACCCAATCCTACTTTTTATTCTGGAACAACCATATTTCTGTTCAAAGGTCTACGAAAAGCCTCCCTACACAACATTATGTAGCGTTCATATTGTTTTTCATTAAATATGGTAATTAACTTTATGTCATATTCCCTAGAATTGGCAACAAATTCATCTTTTAATTTTCTGTATTTCTCACCCATTATTATAACATCTTCAGGCTTGCTTTGCGGGTGAGTATCTAACAGGGTTTGCATTTTGTCCTCTAAAATCTTGTTTTTCACCTGTAACTCTCCTCCCCACTCTTGCAACTTAGTCTGTTGCTCTTCATTTAATTGAAAAATACTTATAATAATTTCATCATCCTTGCCACCAATATTTAAGGTACAATCTTGAGATTTCCCAAAAAAAGACATCAACAAACAAAAAATAAGGGGAGTAATAATTTTGGGAAGGCTCATTTTAATAGGTATTTGTTCTGAGGATAAAAATAACACTTATATAAACATTATTTTTGGTTAAAAATTATCCCAATGCAAAAACTCATTGACCGTTTTCTAAGCTATGTAACCATTGACACCCAAAGTGATGCCAGTAGCAATACTACTCCCAGCACAAAAAAACAATGGGATTTGGCCAATCTTTTGGCAAAGGAATTAAAGCAAATGGGAATGAAAGAGGTTTCCATTGATAGCAACGCATATATCATGGCCACGCTCCCCAGCAACATAGACCAAGAAGTACCAACTATTGGTTTTATTTCGCATTTTGATACTTCACCAGATTTTTCGGGAACTAATGTAAATCCTCAAATTATAAAAAATTATGACGGGAAAGATATAGTTCTGAATGAAAAAGAGAACATTGTACTGTCGCCAGATTATTTTGAAGACTTGCTTCAATATAAAGGCCAAACTATTATAACAACAGATGGCACCACTCTTTTAGGAGCGGACGATAAGGCGGGTATTACAGAAATTATGACTGCCATGGAATATTTAATTGAGCACCCGGAAATTAAGCATGGGAAAATTCGTGTTGGTTTTACTCCAGATGAAGAAATTGGTCGAGGGGCTCATAAGTTTGATGTAGAAAAATTTGATGCAGAATGGGCATATACTATGGATGGCAGTCAAATTGGAGAATTGGAATATGAGAATTTTAATGCCGCAGGAGCAAAAATCAGTATAAAAGGAAAAAGTGTCCACCCAGGCTATGCAAAAGGAAAAATGGTGAATGCAATTGGTATTGCTAATGAATTTATTGAATTAATGCCACCGAGAGAAGTGCCAGAGCTTACATGGCGTAGAGAAGGTTTTTTTCATATTCACCATATAAAAGGGGACGTTGAAAATGCTGAATTTGAGATGATTATTAGAGACCATGACAAAAACCAATTTGAAGAACGAAAATTAATGCTTCATAAAATTACAGAGCAGTTAAATGAGAAACATGGGGGTTGTATAACATTGGAACTAAAGGACCAATACTTTAATATGAGAGAAAAAATAGAACCTGTTTTTCATATTGTAGAGATTGCCAAAGAAGCCATGGAAGCGGTAAGTATAAAACCCATTATAAAACCTATTAGAGGTGGTACAGATGGCTCCCAATTAAGTTTTATGGGATTGCCTTGCCCAAACATTTTTGCAGGCGGACACAATTTTCATGGTAAATATGAATATGTTCCTGTAGAAAGTATGCAAAAAGCTGTTGATGTTATTGTTAAAATTTGCGAACTTGTGGCAAGCAAATAGGAATCCTATGGATAAGTTAGAAAAAGTAGCCTCTTATTATGAAGAAAACCATTCTTTTAAAGAAAGCATTGCCGTTTTACGCGAATTGGCACTAAAATCCGGGTTAGAAGAAACCTATAAATGGAACTTCCCCACTTATACCCTAAACAATAAAAATGTGTTGAGTATTTGTAAGTTTAAAAACCATTTTGGCATTTGGTTTTTTAACGGAGTCTTTTTAAAGGACGAAAAAAAAGTTTTGAGCAATGCTCAAGAAGGAAAAACGCAAGGCATGAGACATTGGAGATTCAATTCTAATGACGAACTAAATGAAATGGTCGTTTTAGCCTATATGCAAGAAGCCATGGAAAATCAAAAAAAAGGATTGACCATCACCCCAAAAAAAACGACCAAAAAAAGTGTTGTAATTCCCCCACTGCTTATGAAAGCAATAAATTCTGATACTAATTTTAAAAATAGCTTTGACAATTTATCTCCTTCAAAACAAAGAGAATATTGTGAATACATTGATGGTGCTAAGCAGGAAAAAACCAAAATTACCAGGCTACAAAAAATAACCCCAATGATAAAGGAAGGCATTGGCCTTAATGATAAATACCGCAACTGTTAAACAAAAAAAACAGCAATCCGTTGGATTGCTGTTTTTTAATATTAATAAGAGAACGCTTATTTTTTCTCTACAGGATTCAATTTCTTACTCATTTCCATAGAAATGGCGGAACGGTCAAACTTAAGTCGGCCAGCCATAGTTTCTAGAACACAAGACGCATCCTTGTCATTTAATTCTACAACCTTGCCATGAAGACCACTTCTAGTAATTACTTTATCACCCTTTTTTAAAGCTTCCGCAAATTTCTTCTCATCTTTTTGTCTTTTCATCTGCGGGCGAATCATAAAAAAATACGCCACTACAAATATTAAAATCAGTGGAAGAAATGGATATTGTTCTAACATATGTCTTATTTGCTAACTTTTAAAGGACCAGCTGCTGGAGTAGCTCCTGCTTTTGGAGTTACGAATGCCTTTATTCTTAAAATTTCTGAACCTTTTTCTGTGTTTGCAGTTACAGTAACCGCTTTTGTTACCTGATTTTGACCAGAACCATTAAACTTTACCACTAACTGACCAGTTTCTCCTGGAGCTATTGGCGTGTTCTTTGGGTAATCTGGGACTGTACAGCCACAAGTACTCTTTGCATCAGTAATAATCAATGGAGCATTACCTGTATTTGTAAATGCAAAAACAGTTTCTTGAGGTGTTCCTTGGTCTATTGTACCAAAGTCGTGCTCGGACTTATCAAAAGTCATAATTGGTAAACTTTTAGCAGCTTCATCTCTTTGCGAAGCAACTTCAACATTGGCTACGTTAACCTTGCTGGATGCTTTTTCCTTACAGGAAAAAAGAACCACCAAACAGCTTAGCACCAATACTATACTTGTTTTTTTCATGGATTTGATTTTTTTACTTTGATGTAAAATTAACAAAATTTATTTATAACAATCCTCTACCTACTTTTTTTAACTTTCCGTCACTCCTATATTCCTTCACCAATTTGTCCAAAATTCCATTGATAAATATGCTGCTTTTAGGTGTAGAATATTCCTTGGCTATCTCTAAATATTCATTAATTGTTACCTTTTCTGGTATGGAAGAAAAATTTAACAATTCGCATATTGCCATTTTAAGCAAAATAGAATCTACCTCCGCAATACGGTCTTTGTCCCAATTTGGTGTTTTTCCTTCAATCTCATTTTCCCATTCCAAATTGTTCAACAATGTTTTGGTCAATAATTTTTGGGCAAACTCCATATCTTCTTGATCTTTCAATAGTTTAGGAAGGAAAAAAGACTCGCTTTGTTCTTTTTTTGTTTTCTTTATTTGTTTTAGAATAAAAGTGTTTACGATAGGAATATCATCAACCCATGTTAATTTATCATCCTCAAAATAGTCGTAGATTTTTTCATTGGGAGCTATTACATTTTTAAACAGCTCAACTATAAACTCTTTATCATCTTCAAAACTACTCTCGGCGGAAAGCATGTAATTGTTATATAACTTACTTCCTACAACTTCTTTATAAACAATTTTTACATACTCTTCATTTAAGTACCAATTCTTCAATTTCTTTTTGGAAAGTGTATCCTTTAAGGTCTTATTATTGGCCAACAACGTCAATAACGCATTTTCTATAAACTTTTTTTGATTAGGATATTGGTCAGATGCTGTTGCCAAATATTTTTTTGAGGAAAGGTGCACATTGTTTTCAGCCAATTGCCGTACTTCAATCAACAAACTCAGCATCAACAAATAGAGGGAGTACATGTTCTCTATACTTACTTTTAAAAACTTTTCCTGTTTTTCTAATGAATCATCTTGGGACTGGGTCAGTGCATAAATACATTGCATTACTTTAACCCGAATATGCCTTCTTGTAAGCATTTTAAAGAACTTTTGCTAGAACATGTTAAACGTAGGCGCAAAAATAGTGTTATAATTTATAATCATAGGTGTTCCTTTTACAATCTTATAAATTTTATAACATTTTATTAACCATCAAACTGCTATATTTGATGCCTTTGTACAACCAGAAACTTATCACTACCCAACTATTGAATGAAAGAACTTAAACACCTAAACAAATATTTTAAGAAATACTGGGTGAAGCTCTTATTGGGTGTTATTATCACCATAATTGCCCGCATTTTTTCATTAGTAATGCCCTCTTACGTTAGAAAATCTTTTGAAGTGGTAGAAGGATTTGTAGCTAATACAATTGCGAAATCTGAAGCAAAGGACCTTTTATTAGAGTACATTCTAATAATTCTGGGGACAACAATTCTTTCAGGAATCTTCACCTTTTTAATGCGCCAGACAATTATCAATGTATCTCGTTATATAGAATATGATTTAAAGAATGAGGTGTTTGACCACTACCAATCCCTTAATCTAAATTTTTACAAAAAAAATAGAACTGGAGATTTAATGAGCCGTATCAGTGAAGATGTGGGGCAAGTTAGAATGTATGGTGGTCCTGCCGTAATGTATGGTTTAAATGCTCTTACTCTCTTTGGATGCCTTATTCCATGGATGTTTATTACAGCGCCAACATTGGCTCTGTATACAATTGCTCCCTTTCCAATTCTATCGTTTCTTATTTATAAAATAAGTAAAATAATACATCTGCGTAGTACTAAGGTCCAAGAGTTTTTATCTACCCTATCTACATTTACGCAAGAATCGTTTTCAGGAATTTCCATCATAAAGGCATATGGTTTGGAGCCGAAAATAAATAAAGAAGTGCAGGCACTTGCAATAGAAGGAAAAGATAAAAGCATGGACTTGGCAAAGGTAAATGCATGGTTCTTCCCCTTAATGATTCTCCTTATTGGTATTAGCAACATATTTGTAATCTACATTGGTGGAAAACAATACATCAACGGTGAGATAACATCAATTGGAACCATTGCGGAGTTTATACTCTATGTAAATATGCTTACATGGCCGGTGGCTATTGTTGGGTGGCTCACCTCTATTGTTCAGCGTGCAGAGGCCTCACAAGAACGAATAAACGAATTTCTAAAACAACAACCTACCATTAAAAATGAAGTTGAAAAAGAGACACCTATAAATGGGAAAATTGAATTCAAGAATGTTTCATTTACCTATGAAGATACCAATATTACAGCTTTAAAAAATATATCATTCACTATAAATGAGGGGGAAACAGTCGCTATTCTTGGCAAGACTGGGTCTGGAAAATCAACCATTTTGGATTTAATTGCTAGACTGTATGATACTTCTTCTGGTGAGATTTTAATTGATGATATTAATATAAAAGAATTAAACCTAAATAGTTTAAGAAAAAGTGTTGGGGTTGTGCCGCAAGATGCTTTTCTTTTCTCTGACACCATTAAAAACAATATTAGATTTGGAAAAGAAAATGCGACCAACGAGGAAATAATTAAAGTGGCAAAAATGGCCGTAGTACATAATAATATTATGGAGTTCACCAAACAATATGAAACCATTTTGGGCGAAAGAGGTATTACCTTGAGTGGTGGACAAAAACAGAGAGTCTCCATTGCTCGTGCGCTTATTAAAAATCCAGAAATTTATTTGTTTGATGATTGCTTGTCGGCAGTTGATACAGAAACTGAGGAAGAAATATTAAATAATCTAAAGAAGGTCTCAAAAAACAAAACAACTTTGATTGTAAGCCATAGAGTTTCTTCTGCCAAAAATGCCGATAAAATCATTGTTTTAAATGAAGGGGAAATCTTACAAGAAGGAGAACATGAGGTTTTACTGAATGAGGAAGGTTATTACAAACAATTGCATTATGATCAATTATCGGAGAAAGAAAGTTAGAAAAATGTTGTTAGAGTAACTTTTTTTTTACAATTTTGAAAGATTAACTAGATACCCCCGCTAACTATAACTATATAAAATGAGTGAAAAAGATTTAATGGATCAAGAGGAAATATATTCTAAGGTCTTAAGGGCTGGAAGAAGAACATATTTCTTTGATGTAAGAAGTACCAAAGCAGGTGATTATTACTTAACTATCACAGAAAGTAAAAAATTTACACATGATGATGGATCATTTCATTACAAGAAACATAAAATTTATCTTTACAAAGAGGATTTTAGTGCTTTTCGTGAGTTAATGAACGAAATGATGGATTATATTGTTGACGAAAAGGGGGTTGAGGTCATTTCTGAGCGTCACCAAAAAGATTTTAAGAAAGAAGATAACATTGTTGAAAATGGGGAAGAGCCTTCTACAGGAAGTTTTACAGATGTCGATTTTGATGACATCTAATTTCTCCTTTTCATAATAAAATTATAAAACGACCCTTATTTTAAGGGTCGTTTTTGTTTTAAACTAAATAACTGAACATCTATGAGAAAACTATTATTTTATCTAGCATTGGGTATATCATTAACAATTACCGCCCAAGAATCTTTTGATTTAAATTATTACTTACCACAAAATATTACCTATAATAAGGATATCCCAACTCCCAAAGACATTATTGGCCATGAAGTGGGAGAATGGCATGTTACTCATGATAAGCTTATGTTTTACATGCAGACATTAGCAAAGGCAAGTAACCGTATCACTATAGAAAATAGAGGGAAAACATATGAAGGCAGACCCATATTATTATTAACTGTCACATCTCCAGAAAACCACAAAAACATAGAAAAAATTAGAACCGACCATCTGGCTCTTTCGGAAAGTGGTGCAAATAGTTTGTCTACCAGCGATATGCCCATTGTAGTCTACCAAGGTTTTTCCATACATGGTAACGAGCCAAGTGGAGCAAATGCTGGTCTAGCCTATGCATACTATTTAGCAGCTGCAGAAGGACCAGAAATTAAAGAAACCCTAGATAATGCCGTAATTCTAATGGACCCATCTTTTAACCCAGATGGTTTACAGCGATTTGCTTATTGGGCAAATACAAATAAGAGTAACAATCTTAATCCAGATAATAACGAAAGAGAGTATCATGAAGTGTGGCCAGGAGGAAGAACAAATCATTATTGGTTTGATCTAAATAGAGATTGGCTCCCAGCTCAATTACCAGAGAGTAGAGCTCGTATAAATACCTTTCACAAATGGTTGCCAAATATTTTAACAGACCATCATGAGATGGGTAGCAATTCTACTTTCTTTTTTCAACCAGGAGAACCTACAAGAGTACATCCATTGACTCCAAAATTAAACCAAGAGCTTACTGCCGAAATAGGCTCCTATCATATAAAGGCATTTGACAAATTGGGTTCATTATATTACTCGGAAGAAAATTATGATGACTACTATTATGGAAAAGGCTCAACTTTTCCAGATGTAAATGGCAGCATTGGTATTTTGTTTGAACAAGGAAGCTCAAGGGGGCATATTCAAGAAACAGAGAATGGTCTTTTGACTTTTCCGTTTACCATAAGAAATCAGTTTACCGCAGCCTTATCCA
This sequence comes from Saonia sp., assembly GCF_056326165.1. Classification (NCBI taxonomy): domain Bacteria; kingdom Pseudomonadati; phylum Bacteroidota; class Flavobacteriia; order Flavobacteriales; family Flavobacteriaceae; genus Saonia; species Saonia sp. The sequence goes on along the minus strand of NZ_JBWFBN010000010.1, from coordinate 98,193 downwards.
CAATTGAAGCAGCTAAAAATATGCGTGGAAAAATTTTAGACTATCAGAAAGGATTTTACAAGGGCATGAGGGATGAAGCTGCTCGCTCTAAATCCAAAGCAATCATATTTGGGGATAGCAAGGATGCATCTAAAACATGGCACTTAGCAGAAATTTTGAATCGACATAAAATTAAATTCAATGAACTAAAAAATGATGTGACCATTGCTGGAAAAGCATTTAAAAAGGGAAGTAGTTATGTGGTTCCCATGAATCAGAAAAATCCAAATTTGATAAAGGCAATGTTTGAAAAGAGAACTACGTTCACGGATAGTATTTTCTATGACATTTCTGCTTGGACCTTTCCCTTGGCTTTTAATGTTGATTATACTGAGGTTAACTCTCTTACCAATGCAGGGTCAGAAATCACATCTTTATCCCCTTTGACGGGTACTGTAGATAGGCAAAGTAATTATGCCTATTTATTTGAATGGCACGAATATTACACTCCAAAAGCTTTAAACAAGATTGTAAATAAAGGTATCAGAGCAAAAGTTGCCAAAGGGCAATTTACCCTAGATGGAATAAAATATGACTATGGAACCATTATGATTCCTGTTCAAAATCAAAAGTTGGACAAAAAAGAACTTTATGACTTTTTAACAAAAGTAGCCCAAGAAAGCAAAATTAACATTAAAGCTGTAGCTACAGGACATACGACAGGAATAGATTTGGGAAGTAATGATTTTGATCCTATTAAAAAGCAAAAAGTAGCGATTTTGGTGGGTAATGGAATTCGTTCTTATGATGCGGGTGAAATATGGCATTTGTTTGACCAACGTTACGACATGAAAATCACCAAAATAGATGCTAATTATTTTAGCAATATTGATCTAAGTAAGTACACAGATATCATTATTCCAAGTTCATGGGGTCGGGGGGCATTAAATAAAAGTGGAACAGATAAACTAAAGGAATGGGTAAAAAACGGTGGTACACTCATAGGATATAGAAATGTGGCTGAATGGCTTAGTAAAAATGAGTTTATGAAATTGGAATTTAAGAAAGACACTTTGGATGTGAAGAATGTCTCCTTTGAACAAAAAGGTGATTTCCATGGCGCACAGGTAACGGGCGGTGCCATTTTTGAAACCAAATTAGACCGCACGCATCCAATTAATTATGGTTATAAAAATGACAAACTTGCCCTATTCAGAAATACCAACGTATATATTAAACCTGATAAGGATAGTTACGACAACCCTATTACATATACCAACAACCCTCTTTTAAGCGGATATATCTCCGAAGAAAACTTGGAACTTATCAAAAACTCAGTTCCATTTCAAGTAAAGCGAATGGGCAAAGGCAGGGTTATTGCTTTTACTGATAATACAAATTTTAGAGCCTTTTGGTATGGCACAAATAAACTACTTATGAATGCCATTTTCTTTGGTCAGATTATGTAGTAAAAGGATATAATTTAATATACATTCTATTAAATAGGATATGACCTAGTAGTACTATGAATACTAGGTCGTATCCTATAATTTTTTCTAAAAAGAGGAACAACATCAGATAAATTATAGGATAAAATAGAAGTGCATACATAAACCTAAACGTGCTTAAGAACTCTATTTCCCTTATTCTTGGTTTTACAAATAATTTCCATGGAATTAAAAAAGGAATATTAAGAGCTATAAACAAGACTTTTAACAACCCAGAAAGCAAGTTTTTACGCTTCTTTTTGTGTTCTTTAACTTCTTTATTGGTTAAAATCGTATTAACAGAAGAAGGTTCTAAATAATCAACCTTCATTGAATTTAACTTATGTAAAATTGAATGATAATTCTCCTCATCATCAATATGGGTAGTCGTGTTCTCTAAACTATCAGATACGGCTTTCTTAATTTTATTGATGGACTCTGGCAATTTGTTCTTATCAAATAGGTTTAAAAGAGAAATTTCTTTATCAAAAAATAATGCTGTACTATCTGGGAAGCTATCAGCCTTTATATAGTTTATACCAATGGGAATTAGTTTAATATCCAATTCTGGTTGCTTTTCCATGGCTCTAAAAAGGATTCTGGTAAAACCTTTACTTAGCGGGCGAACGCGTTTCTTAATATTATGGCTGCCTTCAGGAAAAATAAGGATGTGCTCATTTTCCCTTAATAAGTCCGAGCATTTTTCAAAAATGACATCGTTATTTGCTAGGGAATTTATACCGTCTCTTATTCTATAGATAGGTATCATTTGTAAAAAATTCAACAGTGATATTACAATTGGACTTTTAAAAACACTGGCACGTGTTAAATAATAAGGTTTTCTTTTACAAAAAACTGCCACTAGCAGAGCATCTAGTAACGCATTTTGATGATTGGCAAGAAATAGGACTGGTTTGTTCTTGGGAATATTCTCTAGCCCATGAATTTTAATCGTGGAAAAATAGTAACAAAGACCAATACCTATCCACCATTTAAATAAATAATAACCAACCTTTTTCATGCCAGTTTTTTTTCCTCACTTGGTCTGTATCCCCATATGGCAGCTAATACCAGTCCAGAAACTAAATGCCAAATGCCCCAAAATGCAGTAAGAATAGCCATACCTCCTAGACCATCAAAAAAAGTAAATATTAAAAGTAATCCCAATCCAGAATTCTGGATTCCAGTTTCTATGGTGATACTCTTTCTATCCTTTTGTGAAAGCCCCATTAATCTTGCCCATGAAAAACCTGTGAAGAAAGCTAAAAAATTATGAAGAAGAACAATCCAAAAAACATAAATCACATAATCCTTAAAAATTTCCCTATTGTTATATAGAGCAATAAAAATTAGCGCTACAAAAAATAATAGTGAGGCAATTTTTAGCACTTTTGCGAGCTTTGCAGCCAATTTTGACCTAATATAATTTAACCACATTCCCAATACTAGAGGAATACCTAGCAAAAGAGCCACTAGTTTTATCATTTCCCAAGAAGAAATAGACACTGTTTTTAAAATTGAATTAGTGGGCTCATATAAGGAACCCCATAGCTGCAGGCTCAACGGAGTCATAAAAATTGCCAGTAAAGTGGCTATGGCCGTAAGGCTTACTGAAAGAGCTGAATTACCCTTTGCCAAATGTGTAATAAAATTCGAAACATTCCCCCCAGGACAAGCAGCAACCATAAACATTCCCAATGCTATGCTCGGTATTGGTTCTATTAACCAAACCAAAAAAAAAGTAATTAAAGGAAGCCATAAAAACTGACTAATTACACCAACAAAAACCGATTTTGGACTTTTAAACAAATGCTTAAAATCCGAAACCGAAATTTCTAACGCAATTCCAAACATTACAAAAGCCAATGCCAAGTTCATGACCCAAAGAGCCTCTGGACTAAAATTTATATGAACATTGTCAATAATTTGGTCTACCAACTACTAAAATTTACATTTCAAACAATACAATATAAGTCATTTGTATTATAATTTAACAATTTGTTTTATACCAGAGATAAGGAAATGATTCCTTTAAATGTATAAAAACCTTAATTTTATCACTTCCAAAATTTAGTATAAATGGCAAGAACTCCAAGTAATATGTTACCTCTTGGTACAGTGGCACCAGACTTTAATCTTTTTGATACAGTATCGGATTCCTTTTTGGAGCTTCAAGAAATAAAGGGTCGTAAAGGCACAGTGATTATGTTTATTTGTAATCATTGTCCATTTGTAAAACATGTAAATGCAGAATTAACCCAATTAGGTAAAGATTATATGACCAAAGGAATTGGCTTTACAGCCATTTGCAGTAATGATGTAGAAAATTATCCCCAAGATGCCCCTCATTTAATGAAAGAAATGGCAAAAGAAGAAGGTTTTAGTTTCCCATATCTATATGATGAAACCCAAGAGGTAGCTGAAAAATATAACGCTGCTTGCACTCCAGATTTTTATTTGTTTGACGCTGAGTTAAAATTGGTCTATAGAGGTCAGTTGGATTCTTCCAGACCTGAAAATGGAATTCCTGTAACTGGGACTGACCTTAGAAATGCCATTAATGCCCTGTTATTGGGAAATCCTATTGATCCAGTCCAAATGCCAAGTATTGGTTGCAATATTAAATGGATTAAAAACTAACTTCTTTATAGCCAGCCTTCTCTTTTTAACAAATTTTCAATATGGGCAAAATGGTGGTTGCTATGCCACGCATATTTACCAATGTTCTCTTTTACAGTTACCTCTAGATTTCCTTCAGGATGTAAGTAACTTAACTCCATTTCTTCTTCCGAAAGTCCTCGCAAGAGATATACCATTTTTGCATGTAGCGCCTTAATATATTCCAAGGAAAGTGAAACTGGGGCCGATTTTGCATCAAAAATTTCAGCCCAATCTTTTTCTTCATACGCTTTTATCAAAGGTTTTTCCTCTGTAAGCGACCATTTAAAACGGGTATAACTATGGTGGTGGCTGTCAGCAATATGATGAACTACCTGCCTCACTGTCCAACCCTCTGGGCGATAAGGAGTTTCTAATTGGTCATAAGAAAGTGGTTTTATCATGTGCTCCAATCTATGTGGAAACTGCTCTAAAATGGCAACCCAGTCAACAATATCACCTTCCGTAATAATTTCAGGACATTCAAAATGTCCTATAGGGTATTTTAATTGTTCTAAATCTAAATTCTTCACCATATAAAAGTACTAAACTTTAATACATTTTTAACCTTCAAGAAAGAGATTTTAAGTAATATCCCTTAACTTTAAGGGACAATTAATTTTAATCTTAAAAATAAAGAAATGGCGACAATACGATTGGGCGATATAGCTCCGGATTTTACAGCTGACAGTTCCTTAGGAATGATTAATCTCTATGATTATTTAGGTGATGGATGGGGAATTTTATTCTCTCATCCAGCAGATTTTACACCTGTTTGTACTACAGAATTAGGGACTGCATCAAAATTTAAAGACGAATTTGCCAAGCGCAATGTAAAAATGATGGCTCTAAGTGTTGATGGGGCTGTATCTCATAATGAATGGATTCAAGATATTAATGAAACCCAAAACACTAAGGTAGATTTTCCAATTATTGCTGATGAAGATAAAAATGTATCCAATTTGTATGATATGATTCATCCAAATGCTGATAACAACTTAACGGTACGCTCAGTATTTATTATTGCTCCGGACAAAACGGTAAAACTAATTATTACATACCCAGCATCAACAGGTAGAAATTTTCATGAATTATTGCGTGTTATTGATTCTTTACAATTAACAGCATACCACAAAGTAGCCACACCTGCCAACTGGAACCACGGAGAAGATGTAGTCGTAAGCCCAGCAATAGCTATAGAAGATGCAAAAAAAATATTTTCAAAAGGTGTTACAGAAGTAAAACCTTACTTAAGAATGACACCAGATCCAACAGCATAAACATATTGTACTTAAAAGAGAGCCTCTCAATAAGAGAGGCTTTTCATTTTTTATATTTTTCATGACAAAGTATACCTTATTTTCTGCCATTTTTCTTTTAGTATTAAGTTGCCAATCCAAAAAAAACTCTAACAAAGCTGAAGATTACAAGTCTGGAACTTTAGAGGTTAAAAAAATAACTGCCCATATATACCAACATGTTTCATATCTAGATACTAGAGATTTTGGCCTAGTACCATGCAACGGTATGGTTGCAATAAATAATAATGAAGCTATAATTTTTGATACACCAACAAATATTGATGCATCAAATGAATTGATTAATTGGGTGGAAAGTGAAAGTGGGTTACATAGCAAAGTTAAAGCTATAATTCCAACACATTTTCATATTGATTGTCTGGCTGGGTTGGAGACATTCCATCAAAAAGGCATTACATCATATGCAAACAATACTACTATTGATCTTGCCAAATTGCAAAATAAATCATTACCGAAAAAAGGATTTAATGATTCATTAGAATTACTGATTGATGATAAAAAAATCATGGTAGAGTTTTTTGGAGAAGGCCATACAAAGGATAATGTGGTAGCATATTTTCCACATGATGAAGTACTATTTGGAGGGTGTTTAATAAAAGAAATTGGGGCCGATAAAGGAAATTTAGAAGATGCCAATACCAATGATTGGTCACGTACAGTAACTAAATTGATAGAAAAACACCCTAATCTAAAAACTATTATTCCTGGACACGGCAAAGTTGGTGGTACAGAATTATTGGACTTTACTATTGAGTTATTTACAATAAAATAACATACAAATAGTATGTTGGGACAACGTTAAGCTTTTAGGGATAAAATAATATAATTTTAAAAAAACTCTGATTTCCAATAATTTAATATTACTTTCGCACTTTAATTAATTATTTTATATTTATTATTATGAGTAAAGGAACAGTAAAATTCTTCAACGATTCCAAAGGATATGGTTTTATCACTGAAGATGGTTCGCAAGAAGATCACTTTGTACACATTTCTGGCTTAATCGACGAAGTACGTGAAGGTGACGTTGTAGAATTTGAACTACAACAAGGTAAAAAAGGATTGAACGCCGTTAATGTGAAGGTAGTAGACTAGGTACAAACAACTTTTTTATAGCGCAAAGCCCAAGCAAATGTTTGGGCTTTTTTTTATTTTTATTTATCGATTGAAAATCAATACTTTAACATTTTTTTTAACTTTTTACGCAACCCCTCACCTTTTTATCATCTTATACGAAACGGTTAAAGTTCCCCAATTAAAATTAACCATATGATTACATTTCTTGGAATTCTTTTATCATTATTGGCTATCAATCTATTATTGCTCGCTCTAAGCGTTAACCAGACAAAAAAACGTTGAAATTAGTAGGGTTTTTTTCTGCCAAGTTGTTTATATATCAAAGGGATAATTTTCCCCAAACCTTTGACCCCAATAAAAATGAATACTTTTTTTTCTATACTCTTGCTTTTAATAGTTATTAACTTTGTACTTCTTATAACTAGTGTTAATAAAGCTAAATAAAAAAAGCCTCCTTATTAGGAAGCTTTAAAATATTTTCTATTGAATTTAGGCCTATTTAACATCCATTAATTCCACATCAAAAATTAGAGTTGCGTTTGGGGGAATTACCCCACCAGCACCAGCACTACCGTAGCCCAAATGGGAAGGAATTACAAAACGTGCCTTATCACCAATTTGTAATAAACTAATACCTTCATCCCAACCAGAAATTACCTGGCCAACACCTAATTGAAAATCTATAGGTTGGTTTCTTTTATAGGAAGAATCAAATACTTGTCCGTTTGTTAAAGAGCCTTCATAATGAACAGACACCGTTTTACCTTTTTCTGCTTTTACGCCACTTCCTTTCTGAATCATTTTATATCTAAGACCACTTTCAGTTTTATCAAAACCAGCAGCTACTTTATCCAATTCGGCTTCGGCTCTTTCTTTTTCCTCCGCGATTCTTCTTTCTCTTGCACCCTCAAAAGTTCTAAAGGCTTCAATGGCGTTCCAACTTTCTGCTTCTGCACCAACTCTAACTATCTCTAAAGTTTCTAGGGTATCATTTTGCGCAATAGCATCCACTACTTCTTGTCCATGCTCCACATGTCCAAAAACAGTATGCTTATTGTCTAACCATGGTGTTGCAATATGTGTAATGAAAAACTGACTTCCGTTTGTTCCTGGGCCTGCATTTGCCATAGACAACACTCCTGGTCCATCATGAGTTAATTCTGGATGAAATTCATCATCAAACTTATAGCCAGCGTCACCCGTTCCTGTTCCTAACGGACATCCTCCTTGTACCATAAAATCTGGAATTACCCTATGAAAGTTTAATCCGTCATAATATGGGTTTCCTTGCGATTTTATGGAGTTTTCCATATTTCCCTCAGCTAATGCCACAAAATTACCCACTGTTCCAGGGGTTTTATCATGAGTAAGTTTTACTAATATTTCTCCTTTTGATGTATTGAATTTTGCGTAGATTCCGTCTTGCATGTTTACTTTGTTAAAATGAGGGGCAAAGGTAGGGATTTCGGTTGAAAATCTTCAGAGTTCAGAGTTCAGAGTTCAGAGTTTAGAGTTTAGAGTTTAGAGTTTAGAGTTTAGACAAAAAAAAAATCAACCCTTAATCTTTACTGGCGGAACGGTACCATACTTATCAAACAAATAAATTAAGCTTGTCATGGTAGCGGCACCAAGTTCAAGCTCCCGTTTGTTCACATGCTCAAACGTATCATTTTCTGCATGATGATGGTCAAAATAGCGTTGGGAATCTGGGCGCAATCCAGCCAATACAATATCATTATTCTTTAATGGACCAATATCAGCGCCACCACCACCTCTTATGAATTGGTGTATTAAATAGGGTTCAAACAATTTTTTCCAATTTTCTACTCTTTCAAAATTGGCATCAGAACAATCAAAGGAAAAGCCTCTCGGCGTAAATCCTCCAGCATCACTTTCCAACGCAAATACATGGTTTTCTTTTTTGCTTTTAGCAATTTCAGCATATTTATTACCTCCACGCATTCCATTTTCTTCATTCATAAACAATACAACTCTAATAGTGCGCTGAGGTTTATAACCTGATTCTTTTAATAGCCTAAGGACATCCATACTTTGCACACAGCCAGCACCATCATCATGAGAACCATCTCCTAAATCCCAAGAATCCAAGTGCCCGCCTACAACCATAATTTCATTTGGATAGGTACTCCCTTTTATTTCGCCAATAACATTAAATGAATCTACATCATTAAACTGCTTACAATTCTGCTTAAAATAGAATTTTATATTTGGGTTTAGTTTCAAGGTATTGCTCAATAATTCAGCTCCGTTGGTACTAATTGCAGCAGCTGGAATTCTGTTATAATCTGCTGTATCACCGTACCCCATAGAACCTGTATGTGGAAAATTGTCCAATCTTAGATTCATAGAACGAACAATAACACCAACTGCACCATACTTTCCCGCTTCATTTGCTCCCGAATAACGTTGGTCTACACAGCCTGAATACGCCTGAAAGGTATTAATAAGTGTTGCGTCCATAGGGCGATTGTAAAAGACTATCTTTCCCTCTATTTTTTCTCTTCCCAAAGCAGCCAAATCTTCTATTCCCTTAACCTCTATAACATTTGCTTTTATTCCTCCCGAAGGAGTGGCCACTGAGCCTCCTAATGCGCAAATTGGGACATTGTTTGTGAGCCCTGGTTTTGTTTCTATATAGGCAAATTCAGGAGTGCCCCTCACCCATTTAGGTACTTTAACAGGTTGTAGCCAAACTCTATCCAAGCCCAAGGAATCCAACTGGGATTTTGTATAATCAATCGCCTGTTGGGCTTGCACAGACCCAGAAAGCCTACCTCCTATTTGGTTTGATAAATAGTTTAACCAATCATATGCCTTTCCTTTGGTCAAAGCTGCATCATAAATGGCTTTTATTTGCTTTTCATCATCTGTTTGGGAAAAACCCTGCATTGCCACCAATAGGAGCAGAATCAATAATTTCTTCATTCTTTTTCGTTTTCCAGTTCTCTTTTATAGTCCTCTAAATTAGCTTTTATTTCATCATCTAGCTCAGGTTCCTTAATATCTTCATACTTTTTTAACTCTTGTAACATAATAGATGCCACAATAACCCTAGCTGCTTTTTTATTATCCGCAGGTATTACAAACCATGGAGCATGTGGTTTGGATGTCCTTTCAATTGCTTCCTCATAACATTCAATATACTTATCCCACAACTGTCTTTCTTTTAAGTCTCCAGGAGAAAACTTCCAATTTTTCTCTTGTAATTCCAATCTTCTTAGCAGCCTTTGGCGTTGCTCTTCTTTAGAAAGATGTAGAAAAAATTTAAAAACAATAGTTCCATTTTCAGCAATGTGTTTTTCAAAGTTGTTGATTTGCTCAAAGCGTTTGTCCCAAAATTTTTGATTAATATCTTCTACAGTATGGATTCCAGGAATGTTCTCTCCCAATATATACTCTGGATGCACCCTTGTCACCAAAACATTCTCATAATGTGTGCGGTTAAATACTCCAAATTTTCCTTTTGCTGGTAGCGCAATATAATGTCTCCAAATATAATCGTGTTTTAATTCTAGCTCCGTGGGAACCTTAAAACTATGTACTACTACCCCACGGGCATTAAAGTCTTTAAAAACTTCTCGGATAAGACTGTCTTTCCCAGCAGTATCAATCCCCTGAAGGCAAATCAACACACTATATTTACTATGGGCATACAAGGTGTCTTGAAACTTTCCTAAATCCTCCCGGGTTTCTTCCAGCACTTTTTTTAGCTCCTTGTCATTTGCTCCTAAATCCTCATAGGTGTTATAGTTAGACAATGTTAATACACCATCTACCTTAAAGTTTTTTATATCTACTTTCTTCATAGGTTGAATATAAAATTTTTTAAGGAAGTTCCGATAAAATGTAACAAAAAACAGATGTAAAACTACAAAATACTCATATTGTGACATTTAACCATTTGCTCAGTAGTTTATCGACAAAATAATTTATTATGACGTTTCTCCTTTATTTTTACTGTACGTAATCTGCCAAGGCATTTTACTGTTCCAAACCTTAATACCATGAAAAAGAGTTGCTTAGCATTCCTACTATGCTGTACATTCCTTTTATATTCTTATAAAAAATTCAATGCGTGTGACTTTGCAGGCACCAACATTGCATATGTACAAGAGCAAACATTAAAGGCTATTGAAGCTGAGGAATTGAGTCTTTCCAAATTCTTCTCCTATAAAGCAATTAATGGTATTGAAAAATCTAAAGAGCAACTTAATATATGTGGATGCACTTCTTCAAAAGAACTTATTTCCCAAAGTCTTGACAACTTAATTAAAGCTACAAAAGTAGATTCAATTAAAATTTCTAAAGGTTTATTGACCAAGGCATATGAGACTATTGGCCAAAGTTTAAGGGAACTAGAGAAATATAATTTAGATGAAAGCAAAAATTCCAATATTCTATTGGCAATGAATGCTGAAAACATTAAAATGTCACCTTCAATAGGATTGGCAGCCGATGATCCTCTTCAGAAAAAAATAGACAGTATTTTGCTTAAATATGAAAAATCATTGTCTGAAGTGGTGCAAACCATAAATTGCAAAGAAGCTAGGGCAATGGCAGTTAAAATATATGATGAATGTGAAAAGGAACTTCTAAGACCCAATTTATCTGAAGCAAAAAGGTACTATAATTATAGAACCAAAGAAATTACAAAAAATGCTTTGGAAGAGCTGGTACAATGCGAAAATTAATTTTTCTATTTACTAGCAAAAAGTTTTACATCTTCTTCAGTGACCTCATTACCTCCAAGAATAATCAATCGTTCCACCACATTTCTTAACTCTCTAATATTTCCTGTCCAATCATAGCTTTTAAGTAATTCTATTGCCTTATTAGAGAATACTTTTACAATTGAACCATGTTCAGAAGCTATCTTCTTAGAAAAATGTTCAATCAGTAATGGAATATCAGACCTTCTATCATTTAATGCAGGTACTTTCACCAAGATAACTGCAAGTCTATGATATAAATCCTCACGGAATTTTCCATCTTTAATTTCCTGTTTAAGGTTTTTGTTGGTGGCGGCAACAACTCGTACATCTACTTTGATATCTTTATCCGTACCCACTCTAGAAATTTTACTTTCCTGCAAAGCCCTAAGAACTTTTGCTTGGGCAGAAAGACTCATATCACCTATTTCATCCAAAAAAATAGTTCCTTTGTTTGCCGCTTCAAATTTGCCAGCTCTATCTTTTACCGCAGAGGTAAAAGCACCTTTAACGTGGCCAAATAGTTCACTTTCTATTAATTCTGATGGTATTGCCGCACAGTTCACTTCAATAAAAGGTGCACTGCTACGCGGACTTTTTTCATGAATCCAATGAGCTACCAATTCTTTTCCAGTTCCATTGGATCCAGTAATCAAAACTCTGGCATCCGTTGGAGCCACTTTTTCAATAATATCCTTAATGACTGAGATTTCTTTGCTTTCCCCAATCATTTCATAATTCTTGCTTACCTTCTTTTTAAGAATCTTATTCTCAACAACAAGCACTTTACGATCCACCGCATTACGGACCGTAGTTAAAAGTCTATTTAAATCTGGTGGCTTAGATATATAATCAAAAGCACCTAGGCGCATGGTATTTACCGCTGTGTCCAAATCGCCATGCCCAGAAATCATAATAAAAGGAATTTCAGGTTTTATTTTTTTTGCAGCTTCTAAGACTTCAACACCATCCATTTTTGGCATTTTTATATCGCACAACACTAAATCATAATCTTCCTTTTTTACCATTTCTATCCCTCTGAGTCCATCCTCAGCTTCTTCTACTATATAAGAATCATTCTCTTCAGACAAAATCTTGACTAAGACCCTTCTAATGGCCGATTCATCTTCTATTACTAATATTTTTGACATCTTGTTGCTTTAAATCTTTATTTTTTTACTTGCTATAAACGTGCCAATAGTTCTTATTCTTTTAAAGAACTTAAATTTTATTTTGAAATACGTGCACATCCCGTTGCGGAAAAGGTATGGTAATGTTATTTTCACGGAATTTAGCATCAATTTTATATCTCAATGCACTTTTTATCCTTAAATCTAAAAAACTATCACTTGTGTAAAAATTGAGGGAAAAAAGCAGCGCAGAATCCCCAAAATCATCAAATAGTACTATAGGTTTTGGATTCTTTAAAACCCCTTTTTGCTCATTGGCTACCTCCTCTAAAATTTGAGTAACTAAAGTAACATCACTTCCATAAGCGACTCCTACCTTTACAGTTTCCCTGGTAGTTTTATGGTTTTGGGTATAATTATATGTGGTATCGCTTATGAATTTATGATTGGGAATAATAATAACTTTATCATCTCTAGTGATAGCTCTGGTGGTTCGCAATTTAATTTCAAACACTTTGCCAACCCTATTATCAACTTCAATAATGTCCCCCACACTTAAAGATTTATCAACTATGATAAAAATACCACCAATAACATCTTGAAATAATTCCTGAAGTGCCAGTCCTAAACCAACAAAAAGGGCGGCAGAAGCTGTAAGTAGGATGGTAATATCTATCCCCGCAGTTCGCATGGTTATTAAAACAACTACTACATAAACCACATACTGAATGAATTTAAAGACGCTGACAAACTTTAGTTTATCATCTTGATCCATTTTTCTTGTGAACAGCTTTCTAAGTAATTTTAGGGCAAAAGCAGTAATAACAAAAGCGACAGTGAGCAATAACAAAAGACCAATAGTAACATGTATAGATTTGTCCCCCTCACCTATATGTATACCCCAATTGAGGAAATCTTTTATGCCAGCCCAAACATCCTGTTCAAGAACTTCCATTACTTTATTTGGTTCCTCTTGTATCATACTTTAGTATCTCAACCATTTAATCAATTCTTTATAGGTTGGTTTTTTACCATACATTAAAATGCCTATTCTGTATATTTTTGCTGCCAACCAAACAATCCCCATAAAGGTACCAATTAACAAAACAATTGATGTTAACAATTGCCATAAAGGCACTCCACCTTCACCAATTCCACCAGGTAAACGCATTAGCATAACTATTGGTGAAGTCAATGGAAACAATGAAAATGCTACGGCTATAGGCCCATGTGGATTGCTAAAAACCGAAAAGAACCCAACATAAATGGCCAACATTAATGGAAGAATTATTGGAAAAATAAATTGCTGGGTATCCGTCTCATTATCCACTGCTGCACCTATGGCCGCATAAATGGAACTATAAATTAAATATCCCAATACAAAGTAGACCACAAAAAAGGAAATGAGCATAAACCAAGGGATTTTTACCAGTTCATTAATATACAACTGCATCTTGCCATTGGACTGAGCCGATTCAATGGTAGAGGCTGTATCAACAGGAAGATTGGGTGCTGTACCTACTCCACCTAAATCAATATCAAAAAAGTAAACTACAGCTAAAAGCAATAAAGAAGCAGAGACAATCCAAATAGCAAATTGAGTGACGCCTGCAAAAGAAGTCCCGATAATTTTTCCCAGCATTAATTGAAAGGGTTTTACAGAAGAAATGATTACTTCAATAATTCTGCTTGTTTTCTCCTCTATAACACTTCGCATTACAAAACCACCATAGATAATAATAAACATCATGATCAAATATCCAAAAGCACCGCCAATTATGGCCTTCATTTCTGTAAGTCCTTTTAAGTTTTGTTCACCAGAAAAAGTAGCTGTATTTATTTCAAATCCACTTTCAATCTTAGCAAAATCCTCAGTTGAAACTCCTAAATCTTGAAGCTTCTTTTTCTGCAGCCTTGCTTGAAAAATATCCTCCAATTTATCTAAAACAGAAGTATTTGGTGTTTCCTTGCTATAAAAGAAAGAATTATTGGCAACTACTTCTAGATTATCCATTGCTGGAATATGAATTAAACCATAGTACCCCAGACTTGCTGTAGAATCTTTAGCCTCTTCCAAAGTAATATTCCTAAAATTCACAAAGGACGTAGCCTCCGTGGAATTAAATTCATTGGAAAAATAATTACTCTCATTTAAAATACTAATTACACGTACCTCATTGTCATTTATTTTAGCTAAATATGCAATAAGTACTATCATCCCCACAATGAGAATAGGGCTTAAAAAAGTCATGATAACAAAGGATTTGTTACGAACTTTGGCCAAATACTCTCGTTTTATGATGAGCCACAATTTATCCATTTAAATTTTTGTTTTGAACGGTTTGAATAAAAATATCATTGGCCGATGGTATTATTTCTTCAAAATGATTAATATTCGCCTTAGATGTTAAATAAGTTAGAAGCTCTTTTGTTTCTGGTGAAGGTAATTGAATATTAAAGTCAAGCTGATTTTCTTCCTGTACATAATTCGGCATTGATATATCAAATATATCTATAAGTTCTTTTATGAACCCTTCACCATGTTCTGTCCTTAAACCTACTTTAAAAATATTACTTTTATATGCATTTTTTATATCAGATAATTTGCCATCTAAAATTTTATTAGACTCATGAATTAGAGCAATATACTCACACAACTCCTCAACAGATTCCATTCTATGTGTTGAAAAAATAATAGAGGTTCCACCTTCTTTCAATTGTAAAATTTCGTCTTTTATAATATTGGCATTAATGGGGTCAAAACCACTAAAAGGCTCATCAAAAATCAATAATTTAGGTTCATGAAGTATAGTTACAATGAACTGTATTTTCTGCGCCATTCCTTTTGATAATTCTTGCACCTTTTTGTTCCACCAATCCCCTATTTCTAACTTATCAAACCAAAACTTCAAACGTTTTTTTGCTTCGGTTTTACTTAGCCCTTTAAGTTGGGCCAAATACAAAGCCTGCTCTCCAACTTTCATGCTTTTATACAATCCCCGCTCTTCTGGCAAGTAACCAATCATAGATATATGTTGGGGTTCCAAGGGTTTTCCATCAAACAAAACTTGCCCTTCATCTGGATATGTAATTTGGTTAATAATACGTATCAATGTAGTTTTCCCAGCCCCATTGGGGCCAAGTAAACCGTATATACTATTTTTTGGAATTTCTAAAGAAACTTTGTTAAGGGCAGTGTGGTTTCCAAATCGTTTGGTAACGTCTTTTGCAACCAAAATTTTATCCATGTAAGCAGTTTTATCAAAGATATAGAAATGCTATAAAAGAGCTTCCTATTTTATTTAAAAACAAAACCCACCCTTAAATAAAATTAAGGATGGGAAAAAAATTGCTATGAAAAAGAAAATTAAATATTGGTTTCCCAATACTTAATCTCAAATATACGTTTTTATTTTAAATCTCACATTATATTTTCTATGAGAACATATCCTTCACTTTTTCGAAGAAAGACTTGTCTGATTTCTCTGGTTTTGGCTCAAAATTCTCATTCCCTTGCATACGCTCAAAAAAGTCTTTTTGCTCTTTGTTCAACTCTTTTGGTGTCCATACATTCACATGCACTAAAAGATCGCCATTACCATAACCGTTAAGACTGGAAATACCTTTTCCTCGCAATCGTAAAATCTTACCAGATTGTATCCCTGCCTCTAACTTTATTCTTACTTTTCCGCCAACTGCATCAATTTCTTTGGAAGTACCCAATATAGCTTCAGAAATGCTTATATATAAATCATAGTGCAAATTGTCCCCTTCTCTTTTTAGAGAGACATGCTCTACAGTTTCAATTGCAACCAACAAATCCCCTGGAATACCATTCCCCGGGGCTTCATTCCCCTTACTGGGTACTTTTAACTGCATATCATCTTCTACACCTGCCGGAATCTTAATAGAAACCGTTTCCTCAGCAACTTTTAACCCTTGGGCATCGGCATCACTTGGTCGTTTGTCCAAAATCTGTCCACTACCACCACACGTACTGCACGCTGCTGCAGTTTGCATTCTTCCTAATATGGTATTCGTAATTTTTGTAACCTGACCTGCGCCATTACATGTAGAACAGGTTTTATAGGTAACACCGTCTGCTTTAACTTTTCTACGGACTTTAACTTTTTTCTCTACACCATTGGCTACTTCATCCAAGGTAAGTTTTACTCGTATTCTTAAGTTACTCCCTTTTACTCTTCGCTGACCACCGCCACCAAAGCCACCAAAGCCACTAAAGCCTCCACCTCCACCAAAAGCGCTTCCAAAAATATCTCCAAATTGGCTAAAAATGTCATCCATGTTCATGCCTCCACCGCCAAAACCTCCGCCGCCTTCAAAGGCTGCATGACCATATTGGTCATAGCGGGCTTTTTTGTTAGGGTCGCTAAGCACTTCATAGGCTTCTGCAGCTTTTTTGAACATTTCTTCTGCATTGGAATCACCAGGATTCTTGTCTGGATGATACTCAATAGCCTTCTTACGATATGCCTTTTTTATTTCAGCAGCCGTTGCGCTTTTGCTTATTCCTAGTAACTCGTAATAATCCTCTTTCATTCTATATTTTTAGTTACCCACTACCACTTTAGGGTGGCGGATAATTTTATCTCCCAGTTTAAAACCCTTTTCAATAACATCAATCACTTTTCCTTTAAGCTTTTTATTAGGTGCAGGTATTTGGGTTATAGCATCGTGCACTTCGGCATCAAAAGTATCACCTGCTTTTGTGCCTACTTCTTGCATGCCCTTATTTTTAAGCACTTCTCTAAATTTGTTACTTATGAGCTCTACACCTTTGAACATTTCCTTGTCCTCCGATTTAGAAAGCTCCTTTAAAGCACGATCAAAATCGTCTATAACTGGTAACATGGCAACAATCACTTCTTGACCCGCTGTCTTAAAAAGCTCCATGCGTTCTTTGGAAGTACGTTTTTTATAATTTTCAAATTCAGCAAAAAGGCGTAAAAATTTATCCTTTTCTTTTACTAAATCCACCTTCAATTGCTCTTCTACACTGATTTCTTCTATCTCCTCTATTTGTTCTTCCACATTATTTTTAGACTCTTCATTTGCCTGTGCTTCAGAAATAGATTCATCCATATTTTCGACTTTATCTTCTTTACTCATATAATTAGCGTTAAAAATATCTGATTTTAGGATGGCAAAAGTACTGCCAATTCTTTAAAAATGTCAAAATGTCACTAAACTTTATAAAATATTGATTCAATGTTGTTCCAAAAGCTTTCTTGCACGTAACATTTCTCTTTTTCCTGGAGGGCCTGGTAAACGTTCCACAGTAAAACCTACAGCCTGCATAGCTCTCCTTACACTTCCTTTTGCAGCATAGGTCACCAATACACCGTTTGGTTTTAGAGCCACATACATTTTTTTAAAAATAGTTTCTGTCCACAATTCTGGTTGAACTCTAGCTCCAAAGGCATCAAAGTAAACAAGATTGAATTTCTCCTGATCCTCAATCTCCATGAAATCCTTTTTTTGCTTAATTAAAGTAAAATTATCTGTTAGTGAAATTTGTTCTTCCCAAGAAGATTGGTGCATACTGGCAAAACCATCTCCAAAGGAAGAAGCATTGAGTTCAGAAATATAATTCAATTCTTGAATTTCTTCTAGAATAACTGGAAAAGCTTCAACTCCAGTATAATCTATAGACAACTGGTGTTTTTCTGACTCAATTAGAGTTATCAAAGCATTTAGCCCTGTTCCAAATCCTATTTCTAAAATAGAAATAGAATCCTTATTAAAAAGTGAAAGTCCTTGTTTTATAAAAACATGATATGCCTCTTGGATAGCTCCATGCTTGGAATGATATTGCTCATTCCAATCTTCTATCTGTATGGTTTTGGAACCATCCGAGGTGGTAATTATTTTTCTCTTCAATTTATTGCTTTAGGAGCACTCCATCAGCCTCAAAACTGTATGTTTTTTTAACCTCGGTAATTTTATTTATTTCCTCTTCTGATGCGCCACCGTCTTTAGCAAAATGTTTTTGGTCTGCCACACTCATTTCTTCTACAAAGGCCAACCCATTTACAACAACCTCTTTTCCTACTATGTCCATTGGCATAAAAAACCCATAATCCTTAAAACGAACCATAGTTTCTTCCCCATTTTCCAAACTAAGTGTCATCCAACATCCTTTTGCCTTGCAAACATCGGTTACCACTGCTGAAAATTTTGTGGTAATGGTATCCTTAACTTTTAAGTTTTGATATACATCTGATGCCTTTATTGAAGTTTGAGTATCATCCTTAGTAATCTGCTTTCCAAAAGAAAGGTACTCTGTCTTATTCTCAGTTGTTTGGGCCAATAATGAACCAGAAAACAACAATACAACAATCGCACATAATATATTAAATCCTTTCATATTTTATATTTTTTTAAATCTTAATTACAAAACTCAACAATTTTGACCGAAAAATAAAGACCACGTTGGGATATTTCATTAATTTTACTTCACTAAAATAGTTTGTTATGATGGATGCAACTGTACAGAATATCGTTGTTGAGAAAGCAAAGACATCAAAAATTGACCAAGTAGATTTTGATAATTTATCTTTTGGCAGTGTTTTTACAGACCATATGCTCGTCTGTGATTACAAAAATGGTACTTGGGAAACTCCTAAAATTGTACCATATCAGGCAATCACATTGGACCCTTCTGCAAAGATTTTTCATTATGGACAATCTATTTTTGAAGGCATGAAGGCTTATAAAGATAAAAATGATGATGTATGGCTTTTCCGTCCTTTGGATAATCAAAAACGTCTAAATATTTCCGCAAAAAGAATGGCGATTCCAGAATTGCCAGAGGAATATTTTATGGAAGGTTTAAAAACCCTTTTAGATTTGGAAAAAAAATGGATTCCACAATCTGAAGGAAGCTCTCTATATATTAGACCCTTTATTTTTGCATCTGGTAATGGGTTCCATGCTTCACCAGCCGATGAATACAAATTCATTATAGCATGTGCTCCTTCTGGCGCTTATTTTTCTGGTAAAGTAAAAGTTTTGATAGAAGAAACTTATTCTAGATCTGCTAATGGAGGTGTTGGTTTCGCAAAAGCTGGTGGCAATTATGCCGGTCAATTTTATCCAACGCAATTAGCTGTTAAAAAAGGATACCAACAAGTAATATGGACAGATGACAATACACATGAGTATATTGAAGAAGCTGGCGCTATGAACATCTTTGTGCGCATAAATGATACATTGATCACAGGACCTACTAGTGATCGTATTCTTGACGGAATTACCCGAAAGAGTATTATAGCAATTGCTGAAGATGAAGGAATTCCTGTTGAAGTAAGAAAAATTACAGTAAGCGAAGTTGTGCAAGCATCCAAAAACGGAACCTTAAAAGAGATGTTCGGTGCTGGGACAGCCGCTGTAGTCTCTCCTATTTCTGGTTTTGGCCATAAAAATATTGATTATGATTTACCAGAATTGGAGAACAGTTATGCGGCCATGCTAAAGAAACGCATTACTGATATTCAATATAATAAAGCTGAAGATAAATTTGGCTGGAGATATAAAGTATAAGGTTATAAAACAAATAAAAAAAGCACCGGAATGGTGCTTTTTTTATTTGTCCAAAATACTTTTAATATTTGGTTTAAAATAATTAGGGCCCTTTAACACTTTACCATCCTCTCTATATATTGGTTTACCATCTTTTCCCAACTTACTCATATTACTTCGCTGAATTTCATTAAACACTTCTTCAATTTTGTATTGCATACCATGCTCCAAAATTGTTCCGCACAAAATATACAACATATCACCTAGAGCATCTGCTACTTCAATTAAATCATTATTGTTTGCAGCCTCCAAATACTCCTTATTCTCCTCATCCATTAAATTAAAACGCAGCATATTTTTCTTGGAGCCTAGATCAGCAACCATATTATTGGACACGCCTAACCCAAAAGATTTATGAAATTGTTCAACGGCTTCTATTTTTGCTTTCATTATTGATTTCTTTTAAATTAGTTTTGCATAAAAATAAAAAATATGTTCACTAAAGGGCAATTAATTTTTGCAGCCATTTTTGTAGTCTTTTTTACAGTCGCAATACTGTTTTCGTATAAAAAAGACAAAAAACTTCATTCCAAAAACTATAAAGGCGTTAAATGGATTGGATTTGTCTTTATCATATTCATAATAACATTGTTTGCTATTAAACAAATTCTTAAATATTAACACTTTTATTACGCACACTACAAAAATTAACCCTTTCACAACATTATTTCCGTTTCTCTCGTATTACATAAGAAAAGACGTACTTTTGCGTTATACTGTAAAGAATATCAGTTGAATGGTTACATTTTTTAGCATATTATTTGGATTATTGGGGCTTAATGCAATTCTTTTAATTTTTAGTGTAAACAGGGCTAATGGCAATGTTAGCAAAGCTAAAAATACTATTTCTAAAACTCCAATAACAAAAATCTATCCTTTAGATTTACTTCCTTCAGAATACAAAAAAGCAATTTAAGTTTTATACTTTTAAAGTATGAAACAAGTTATATTGGTGTTTTTGGGAGGAGGTTTAGGTAGCATTTTACGCTTCCTAATTATCAAAACATACAATAGTCATCTACAAAATTTCTTTCTCGGCACATTTTTGGTCAATATAATAGGTTGTCTTTTAATTGGCATCATTTTAGGTATCTCTGCAAAGGGCAATCTTCTAACACAGAACCAAACATTATTACTCTCAACAGGTTTTTGTGGTGGTTTTACAACTTTTTCCACTTTTTCTTATGAGGGACACTCCTTATTAAAGAGCGGAGACCTTCTACATTTTTCAATTTACACTATACTAAGTATTGTAATTGGAGTAATTGCCGTGGCTATTGGATTATGGTTTTCCAAAATGTTATAAATAACACTTTATTTTACATTTTTTTTATTTTTTAGCATAAAATCAACCTTTTGCCTTATTTATTGAACAATTCATAGTAAAATGGGTCCTTTTATTATTCAATCCTCAATACTTATTAAAAAATAGTTATTTGAAATAATCAAATAATCATTTTTTTTGATAATAAAAAACGATACCCTCAAAATAATAGGGGTTCTATTGAAAGAAAAATAAAAATACTCATTAACACCCCCTTAACTTTAGGGTGACAATTATTTTAATATATATTTGGCACCATAAACAACAAATTAATTATGAAAAAAATCGAGGCAATTATTAGAAAGTCAAAATTTGACGAAGTGAAAAAAGCACTTCATCAAATTGAGGTTAACTTCTTTAGTTACTGGGATGTAACTGGAGTTGGAAATGAAAAACAAGGTCATGTATATCGTGGCATATCCTATAGCACAACAGATATCCAAAGAAGATACCTAACTATAGTAGTATCAGATGATTTTTTGGAAAAAACTGTTAATGCTGTTTTAGAAGCTGCTTATTCAGGTAATGTTGGTGACGGAAAGATATTTGTATCAGAAGTAACCGACGCTTACAGAATTAGAACTAAAGAAAGCGGTCACGCGGGAATTAACTAAAAAACTAAACTAACTAACAATTAACAATATGGACGCAGGATTATTTACAGCAAACAACGTTTGGATGATGTTATGTACCGCCCTTGTATTCTTTATGCATTTGGGTTTCTCTTTCTTAGAGATTGGACTAACTAGACAAAAAAATACGGTAAACATTTTATTTAAAAATATATTTATTATATGTGTAGGGCTATTGCTTTACTATGCATTTGGTTTTAATTTAATGTACCCTGGAGATTTTAACGGGTATGTTGGTGGCATAGTACCTGGAATTGGTGCTCCCGAAGGTGGCATGACTCCAGATTATGCCGATGGAGGATACACATGGTGGACAGACTTCTTGTTCCAAGGTATGTTTGCAGCTACAGCAGCTACAATTGTATCTGGAGCTGTTGCAGAGAGAATTAAATTAGGACCATTCATGATTTTCACAATCGTGTATGTAGGATTGGTATATCCTATAGTAGGTTCATGGCAATGGGGTGGTGGATTCTTATCTTCCTTAGGTGGTGAAGATGGTGGTTTCTATGATTTCGCTGGTTCAACTTTGGTACACTCAGTTGGTGGATGGGCTGCTTTAATAGCCATATGGTTATTAGGTGCGCGTATTGGTAAATTTGGTGAAGATGGAAAGCCAAATGCTATTCCAGGTCACAACCTTCCATTATCTACTGCAGGTGTTTTAATCCTTTGGTTAGGATGGTTTGGATTTAATGGTGGTTCTGTATTATCTGCAGATCCAGAATTAACATCTTTAGTATTAGTAACAACTTGCTTGGCAGCTGCCGCTGGTGGTGTAGGTGCTTTTATATTCTCTACAGTATTATATAAAAATTATGATATAACAATGTTCTTAAATGGAATTTTGGCTGGTCTTGTAGGTATCACTGCTGGAGCGGACCAAATGTCACCAAATGAAGCAGTAATCATTGGTCTTATAGCTGGTGTCATTGTTGTATTAGGTATAGCCTTAATAGATAAATTAAAATTAGATGATCCAGTTGGTGCGGTTGCAGTTCACTTGATTTGTGGTATCTGGGGTACTTTAGCAGTAGGTATCTTTGGTGGATTGGCAAGCGGGCAACAATTTATGTGGCAGTTAACAGGTGTTGCAGCAGCAGCAGTATTCTGTTGTATAACAGCCTTCATCATCATTTTTGTCCTTAAGAAAACTGTTGGCATTAGAGTTTCCAAAGAAGAAGAATTGGAAGGCTTGGATGGTCATGAGCATGGAATGGGTGCTTACGGTGATTTTAGAATGAATGATCACTAATAAAAAAACGGAGCGTTTTGCAGAACGCTCCGTTCAATAATCTTTCTCAAAACAAAAAGCGAAGTATTTAAAACAATTAAACTCCTTTGTTAACTCAAAAGGAAAACTAAAACATTAAGTATGAAAACGATTACAACTACAAATTACATAAAAAATGCATTTCTATTCGTATTTGCATTATTAACAACAACTCTTTCATTTGCTCAAGAAGAAGAGGAAACTGAAAAAAAACTATCAATTACAGGAACAGTTGATGCATATTACAGAGCCAATTTAAGTGGTCCAAATGATGAAAATGCTATTGCTCCAGGCTCTTCATTTGCGAACTTACCAGGATTTGCCTTAGGTATGGCCAACGTAGTAGCTTCTTATGAAGGGGAGAAAGCTGGTTTTGTTGCAGATTTAGTTTTTGGCCCAAGAGGTACAGATGCTGTTTTTGCATCTCCAATGTACTCAGCTACTGGTAATATTGTAAATCAATTATATGCATATTGGAATGTAAGTGAAAGTGTAACATTAACACTTGGTAACTTCAATACTTTTTTAGGGTACGAAGTAATTTCACCAGCCGCTAATTTTAACTATAGCACTTCATATTTATTTTCATATGGTCCATTTAGCCACACAGGTCTTAAAGCAGATTTTGCTTTAGATGATGATTGGTCTCTTATGCTTGCAGTTATGAACCCTACAGATTTAACAGAGTTTAATCCAACTGGTGAGTATGCTTTTGGAGCACAAGTAGGTTTCTATGGTCAATACATAAACTTCTTATTAGATGACGGTGCATATGAAATTGATTATACTGGTGGTTTTGACCTTTCTGATAGTTTCTTTTTAGGAATAAATGGTGCATATTATGATAATGATGGAGTAGGATTTGCTGGTGTTGCTCTTTATCCACAAGTAGCAGCTTCTGAAACCTTTAGTTTAGGCCTTAGAGGTGAATACTTTGTTGAAACTGGTGATTTTGGAGCAATAGGAACAGGTATGGAAGATACAAGTGTATTAGCCGTAACACTTACGGGTAGTGCAATAATTGGTGATTTAATCATTAAGCCAGAACTACGTTTAGACAGCACTTCTGAAAATGCATTTATTAATGCGGATTTAGATCCAAGCAAAAGTTTATCATCATTTGTTTTGGCGGCAATTTATTCGTTCTAGTTCGTCGTTGTAAACATAGTTTAAAATAAAAAAGAGCCCTGCAAATTTTGCAGGGCTCTTTTTTTTAGTATCTTTTATTGTTTTACAATTTAAAGCATAAATATATGTTAATCCAAAATCTTAACTTTTATATTTGCGGTATTAAAAGTAATTTGGTCTTAATATATAATATCTAGTGCGACCTTAAGTTCACTTTATAGAATGAAAGCCAACGAAAAAACCAATATAAATACATTTGCAAGTTATTTCTTCATGGTATGCCTTGTATTTTCTGTTTTGGCAAAACCGGCTAATATCATTTTTAACCACTTTGGTGAAAATAAACTGGAATTATTTGATGACTCAAATAAAAATGAGCAGTCTGAAAAAGAAATAGATGTTGATTTTGAAAATGAAAAAAACGTGCTTCAAATCAATGAATTTAAACCCTCTACAATTGATTTAAATTGGGGTCAGAAATTTTTCAATCTTCATGAAAATATTTTGGATTTTAACTTAAGTATTCACTTACCACCTCCCGAGGTTTCCTAAGCCAAATGGTAGTCTTTAAAAAGCTACAAAAACGATTTACATCACAATAAAGAATAATTGAAAGTCATTGGAGAGTTCCAATCTTTCAAAATTTTTAACTACTTATAAAAAATTTATAATGGGATTATTTGACTTTAAACATTTTAAAGGCGACTTGCTTGGAGGCGTAACAGCAGGAATAGTGGCATTACCCCTAGCGTTAGCATTTGGAGTAAGTTCTGGTCTTGGACCAAGTGCTGGTCTATATGGTGCAATCTTTGTAAGCTTTTTCGCGGCTCTTTTTGGCGGCACAAACACACAAATATCTGGTCCAACGGCACCAATGACAGCAGTCAGCATGGTTGTGATTGCGGGCATTGTCGCTGCTTTTGATGGTGATGTCAACAAAGCATTACCAGCTATCTTAACGGTTTTCCTCCTAGCCGGTCTTATGCAAGTAGGGATAGGAATTGCCGGACTGGGCTCATATATTAAATTTATACCATATCCAGTGGTCTCAGGCTTTATGACAGCAATTGGTGTTATAATTTTAATTACACAAATTCTTCCTTCTCTTGGATACTACCCTAAAGAAGATGAAGAATTTGTATCCCAGTTTAAACCTCATGCTGAAGAAATAATATTGGATAATATTCTAAAAGATGAAGCAGGAGAAGGTATATTAGTATTGGAAGATTTTAGGGAAACTGTAAAACGTGCAGAGCATATTACTGAAGCAGATATACTAAAAGAATCGCAAACATTAGCAGCCAAAAATGCTTCTGGTGTAATTGGGGCACTTAAAGTTATTCCAAGAGCATTAAAAAATATTAATTGGCTGGAGGTATTGCTTGCATTGGGAACCATAATCATTATCTATGGATTTAAAAAAATAACAACCACGATACCAAGTACGTTAGTCTCACTAATTGTGATGTCTGGAATAGCCTATGGTTTTGGATTGGATTATAGGCCTATAGAACAAATTCCAAGTGGATTACCTATACCAAATTTAGAGATTTTTTCAAGCTTTAGTTTAAACACAATCTCACCCTATATCTTTACCGCACTGACCTTGGCCTTTTTGGGAGCAATAGATTCTTTGTTAACCTCCGTGGTTGCCGACAATATGACTAAGACTAAACACAAACCCAACAAAGAACTAGTTGGGCAGGGTATTGGAAATAGTATCGGTGCTATTTTTGGAGGGATTCCAGGTGCTGGGGCAACTATAAGAACTGTAGTAAACATCAATGCAGGTGGAAAAACAAGATTGTCTGGTATGATTGCTGGTTTACTATTGCTTGTAATCCTGTTGGCTCTTGGCCCAGTAGCTTCACAAATACCGGCAGCTGTTTTAGCAGGGATTTTAATTACTGTTGGTATTGCTGTTATGGATTATAAAGGACTTAAAGCTATTCCAAATATGCCAAGACAAGAAGTAGCGGTTATGCTTATTGTATTGGTTTTATCATCCGTATGGAATTTGGTTTATGCAGTTGGTATTGGCTTGGTCATTGCCTCTTTAATGTTTATGAAAAAGATGGGGGATTTGACGGCAGAAAGATCAGATGTAAAATCGCTTTCAAAAGAAAAGGCATGGGCAGATGAACATGATTTTCCTGAAAATCTTAAAGAAGAGGTTTTTATCAAACATATTAAAGGTCCACTATTTTTTGGTTCTACCAGTGATTTTCAGCAATTGGCACAACAAATTCCAGACACTGCAACCGCAGTCATCATTAGAATGGGAAGGATGCAATATATGGATCAATCGGGACTCTATGCCATGAAAGATGTTTTGGTAGACTTGGTCAACGATGGAAAAACGGTTTTGTTAGTAGATTTACAAAAACAGCCTGGTTATATGATGGAGCGTATTGATATTATTCCAGATTTAATTGGAAAGGAGCATATTTTTGAAACATTCAAGGAATGTCTAAAATGGGTTAAAAACAACGTAAAAGACACACATTCATAAAATGATAACACAAACAAAAGAAACACAAGAAAAACTTACTTCTAAAAATGTATTAAGCATTCTTAAAGAGGGTAATAAGAGATTTGTTGAAAACAAAAAAGAAGAAAGAAACCTAAATGAACAGGTATCTATAACTAGCGGTGGACAATTCCCTTATGCAGTTGTAATAAGCTGCATTGATTCTAGGGTTCCTGTAGAATTGGTTTTTGACCAAGGTATTGGCGATATTTTTAGCGCAAGAGTAGCTGGGAATGTTATCAATGCTGACATTCTAGGTTCTGTTGAATACGGATGTAAAGTTGCAGGCTCTAAAGCTGTTGTAGTTTTAGGACACACTAAATGCGGTGCAGTAACTGCTGCATGCCAAGGTGTAAAGCTTGGAAACATTACTACTCTTTTGGACAAAATTACTCCCGCTGTTGTAAGTGTTAAGGCGGAAAGTAGTGGGAATGAATTGGATGTAGAGGAAGTAATTATTAAAAATGTACAACTTTCTATAGACCAAATTAGGAAAGAGAGTCCTATACTTTCTGAAATGGAAGAAAACAATGAAATACAAATTATAGGTGCTATCTATGATGTATCTAGTGGAAAAGTAAACTTTTTATAAATATACCTAAAGCCCGGTTTAGTGACCGGGCTTTATTTTTCTTTTGAATTAAAAGCTTTTACACCCGCTAAAACTTTGGTGTCCAATGTATTTACCCATGGAACTAATGGACAAGAGTATTTCTTATTATAAGCACAATATGGATTGTAGGCTTTATTAAAATCGATTAAAATAGAATCCCCTTCAGGTATTGCCAAATCTATATACCTGCCACCACCATAAGTCTCTTCCCCATTGGTATCATCTAAAAAAGGTAAAAAGAGGTAGTCTCTATATTTCTCTTGCAGCATTAGTTTTTTATTTTGATAAATTTCTAATTTATGTTCTTTACCATTCAAATTAAAATGTGCAATTCCGTAGACAACCTCTTCAGATTTTCTTTCCGTTGTAGTAGGCATCAAAAACGGTTTGGCATTCGGAGTTCTAACAAATTTGGCCATAACAACATAAGTAGTATCAGGTTCAAAAAAATCTAACCCTTCAAAATTTTTACGGTATCTGTCTGGCAAAGGTGACTCTTCCGGATTTTTATATTCTTCATTCAATTCATCTTGAAATAATAAAATATCCCCTAACAATCCAGTTTGATACTCCTTATTTTTTATTTCACCTGAATCATGGTACTTCTTCCCATCCTTACAACCTATAATTGCTAGTATAAGTAATAAATAAAAATATTTCATTGCCTTAATTTTACTCAAAATTACAATTTATACTAACTTAACTTCCATAAAAAAAACTCAATGAAAAATAGCCTACTTTTATTTTTTGTCTTTACATGTATAATATCCTGCGGAAAAAAAAATAAGCAGCATACCAAAACCAATAAAATAGAAAGAGTGTTTCCTAAACTGGAACCCAATAGATATAATGTTGCTTTTTTGATTATGGATGGAACATATAATACAGAATTCACTGCCCCTTTTGATATTTTTCAGCATACTCAATACAGAAAAAACATAAAGGCCATGAATACCTTTATCGTTGCTAATACCTTAGAACCCATAACCTCTTTTGAAGGAGTCAGAATTTTACCCGACTATGATTATACCAAAGATTCTATCCCACAAATAGACATATTGGTAGTTCCCAGTGCAGAGCATCATTTAGATACTGACCTTAATGATTCTGTAATGATTAGCTTTGTTAAAAAAGTTGATAAAACCGCTCTTTTTATCACTTCCCATTGTGATGGTGCTTTTGTCTTGGCCAAAGCTGGTCTATTGGATAAAGTAGTGTCTACAACATTTCCCAGTGACATAGATTCTTATAAGAAAATGTTTCCACATCTACAGGTTAAGGACAGTGTTCTTTTTGTTCATGATGGCAAGTATATTACTTCTGCTGGTGGTGCAAAAAGTTTTGAAGCAGCCCTTTACCTTTGTGAACATTTATATGGCAAAGAAATTGCAAATTCTCTTGCTGGTGGTCTTGTTATTGATTGGAATTTGGAAGAAGTGCCAAAGTTTATTCCTCAATAAAATCGTACCTGGCCTCTTTTAAGTATTTTGATACAATAATATTGTATTCTGGTGTTATCCTTAAAAGTGCGGTATGTTCCAGAGTGTACAATTCATTTTTATTATTATAACCATTTTTCAATGCTTCTTCTAGATAAAATAGGGCAGTTCCATAATCCTCAATTCTTGCACTATCAGAAATAATTTTTAGATAATATGTATAATCATTTGGAGCAATAATAGTCTTTAACATCCATAAAAAACGAACCCCCTCTTCCTCCACCTCTTCTTCAGACTCCAATATATCAATTGTATCTTCGACCAATGCGTTTAGGTAACCCATAATCCTTTTGCCCATTTGCCGTTGTGCCTTGTCCTTACTGTTTAAATATTTTTTTAACTCACCCATTTGATAATTCCACCATCCCAAATTATTATAATTATAGGCAAGTACATCCTCTTCCAAAGAATATGTAAATTCATCTTTTAATAATGATTCTTTAAAAAGTATGGCATTCTCACTTCTATTTAGAGTCTTAAACCATTTGCTTTTTTTTAATTCCCGTTTTCTCTGCATTAAGGAATCCATTTCTTTAAACGGTCTATAAACTGTCAATGCTTCTTCTATTAGTTCATTGGCATCTAATAATTTATTGGAATTCAACAAAGTATTTATTTTATCCATGCTTGTATTAAAACGATTATCTATAAAAGTATAATCCTTTTCCGCATTTCCTTTAGCCATAGAAGACAATGTCAAAATTTCCATTGATGTTTTAATCAATTCCATACTTGGCCATTCATGACCACCATCAAACTTCAATAGTTGGTTAGGAAACTTCAATCTATTCAAGACTTTCCTAAAATCTATCATATCTCTATAATTGTAATCTTCCCGCCCCACAATGCCAATAAAATGAAAGGTGTTTCTGGAATTCAATAATTCAACACTTCTAATGTTTGCTCCACATGATATAACACCTTCTATTTCTTTAATAAATAATGGAATTATTGATGCCAACCTTGCTCCACTAGAAAAACCAGCAGTATAAATCCTGCTTTTCTGAATTGGTAAAGTCCCAAGTACCTTACTAATAGTTCTATTAGCTATGAGAATATTTTGAGTTGTTGCTAAACTATCATTTAAGTTATTGGATGCGGCCAGGATATAGCCCAGTTCTTCAGCTGCAATTCTAAACATTCCCAATGCTTGTCTGCTTTTAGACTCAACATCAAAAACAAAAAGAACAGGCCAATTTTTGGAAGAATCAAAACTGGTTGGTAGATATATTGAAAAAGTCTCGTTAGGCAAAGAATCTGCTACCTGTAATGAATGAGTTATCACTCCTTTTTTTAGGGCAATTTGCTGTGCAGTTGCATAAAAAGTAAGTAAGGTGCAAAAACACAGAAGTAATATTTTTCTTTTCATACAAATAATCGCATCAAAAATCTAGCCAAAAAATGTGAAATTAAAGTTACGCAATAGATTTAATATCAATACCATTTTAACAGAATAGAAACATATTGTGTATTACTCCCCTATTTTTCCCATTTCTATTCCTTCTGAATAGGCTACCATAACATCATTGTCATTAAAAGCTTTCTTAATTGCCTTATTTGCTTCAAAAGTAACTTCCCAAAAATCATCAGGCTTTGCATAAGGACGAACCAATAGTTGAATGCTATGTGAGTCAAAATTATCTATCCCAATCTCTGGTGGTGGGTCTTGCAATATTTTTGGCACGGCCATTAAAGCATCTTGAATGATTCTTTTAACCTTTGGAAAACTCTCTTCATAAGGCATTGTAACTGTAAGCTCCAGACGGGTCATTCCTTTTTCTGAATAGTTAGTAACCACAGAATCAGTTATTTTGGAGTTTGGAATGATTAATATTTTATTTCCTGGGGTTAAGACTTGCGTACTAAAAATCCCTATTTCTTCTACTCTACCAAATTTATCCTCTAACTGGATCCAATCTCCTACCTTGTATGGTTTTAAAGTCAATATTAATATCCCTGAGGCGAAATTGCCCAAACTACCCTGTAACGCCATACCAATAGCAAAACCAGCAGCCGCAAGAATAGCTACCAAACCTGTTAGGTCTGCTCCTATTACTGTTGCAACTATAAAAAGTATGGCTCCTTTTAAAATAACACTAACAACCGATGAAACAAAAGGTCTTAATGTTTCAGAAAAACCTGCTTTCTTTAATGCAATATTTAATACAGAGACTAGTTTTTTAACTATTTTAAAGCCTATCCACAATATTAAAGCTGCAGCTATTATTCTCGGGAGAAAATAAATTGATTTATCTAATGCAACTTGAGCATACTCGTTTAGTTTTTCCATATCCATGCTCTAAAATAAATAATTAATTTCCTGAGAGACAAATTGAGAAGTCATTTTATATAGAACATAAAACACAATCATTTAATTTTTTTAATTGAAGCATTGGAGACCACATTGGACAATATTATATGGGTTCTAGTTTCTCCATACGTAATAAGCCTGTCTATAAATTTTTCTAAATGTGATTGGTTTTTAAGAACGACCTCCATGATTATATTTTCATTACCAGTAATTCTATAACAATTTATCACCTCATCAAAAGAGCTCACTATTTCCAAAAATGGCTTTAATTTCCCCATAAAAGCCCGTAATGTTATTATGGCTTTTAATTGATAGCCAGCCTCCGTATATGCAATTTCAGTATTATAACCTGATATAATTCCCATGTCCTCCATCTTCTTGACTCTTTCTGCAACTGCAGGCGCAGTAAGCCCAACTTTTCTGCCCATATTAGCAAAAGATTCCCTTGCGTTAGCCTGAAGGCATTTTAAGATTTCCCAGTTTAATTCATCAATCTTAGCATTCATAAGCAATTACTGAAAAATATTTTGTTTCAAAAGCAAAAATAAACATTTACTTTTTAATCAAAAGACGAAAATACAGAATACACCGTAATTTTAATTAAAAATTTGCTATTTACACCCCATGCCGTACAAAAATTTAAATACAGTCCCTGTATATCGTAAATCGTTGTCTCTCTGTGAGATTAGCAGAGAAATTGTGTCTTATATTTCTTCTAATAAAGACCTCTTAAAATTATACCAGTCTAATAGTCATAGAGACATTATTGCAAACTCTATCATTACGGATGCCATTCTAATTCCACAAAAAATTGAATTGGCCGAAAGAACAGAATCGTATGCTACCAGAATGAAGAATGTTCTCTACGTAAATATCATGACAAGAAATATTCTCTCTTATTGTAACGGTTTGGAAAAAGATGGTTTTAAGGAGAAAGAATATATAAACCTTCTTAGAAGTGAAATCAAAAGTTTTAGATTGGCATATAAAATCTGGAGACGTTCTCTTAGGAGAATGTAAAAATTAAATCTACAAATCCGTATTAAATTTCATCATATTTAAAATACACAAATTAAGCACCTACATTACCCAGTGTTTTTCTATATTTTTACCATTCAAAAAAAATAACCAATTTTGAAAACCACAATTCTAATCCACTGCCCAGATAAAGCAGGTATCATAAGTGCTGTAACCAATTTTATACATGCAAATAATGGCAATATTATATACTTAGACCAACATGTGGATAAAGAGGTTGGTGTGTTTTTTATGAGATTGGAAAGTGATTTTGATACTCCTGCTTTTTCAATAAATAATTTTAAAAATGAGTTTGCGGAAAACCTAGCGGAAAACTATCAAATGAAATGGAGAATCTACAGTAGCAATGTAAAGCCAAAGATGGCACTTTTCGTATCCAAATATAATCATTGTCTTTATGATTTATTAAGTAGGTTCAATTCTGGGGAATTAGATGTTGAAATTCCCTTCATTATAAGTAATCATAGTGATTTACATTACATTTCCGAGCAGTTCAACATTCCTTTTTACCATATTCCTGTAACAAAGTCAACAAAAAATGATGCCGAAAATCAACAGCTACAGCTGTTGAAAGAACATAAAATTGACTTTATTGTCTTAGCAAGGTATATGCAGATAGTTACAAAAAGACTTATTGATTCTTACCCAAATAAAATCATCAATATCCACCACTCTTTTTTGCCCGCCTTTGCCGGGGCAAAACCTTATCATGCCGCTTTTGAAAGAGGTGTTAAAATTATTGGCGCAACCTGCCACTATGTTACCGAGGAATTGGATGCAGGACCAATAATAGAACAGGATGTCACTACAGTTTCACATTCTCATAGTATTAAAGATTTTATTGCAAAAGGTAGGGACTTGGAAAAAATAGTACTTGCCCGGGGTGTAAAATTACATGTCAGAAGAAAAACAATGGTCTATAACAATAAGACCATCATCTTTTCTTAAAGTCCTTTTCCTATTATTTATGTTATGTTCATTGTTTAATTCCTAATTTTGGAAAAACATTAATCATGACTAGAAAAGCGCTAACATTCATTTTATTTTTTCAATTTATTTCTTGTGGGGAATTACAGGACATCGTAAATCAATTACCACAAGGAACTACTATAGGCAATGCAGAAATTGCTAATGGGCTAAAAGAGGCTCTTAATTTTGGAATATCCAAACAGGTATCCAAATTAACAAAAGAGGATGGCTTCTTTAAAAATGAATTAGTAAAAATATTGCTGCCTGAAGAACTACAAAAGGTAGATAAAACGTTGCGTGATATTGGTTTAAGCAGTTTAGCCGATGAAGGACTCAAAATTCTAAATAGAGCGGCCGAAGATGCAGTTGGGGAGGCCACACCAATATTTGTTGATGCCATAAAAGGAATAACATTTTCCGATGCAAAAAATATTCTTGTGGGCAATGATGATGCAGCAACTCAATATTTAAGCAATTCTACAAAAACAGCCTTATATGATAAATTTAATCCTATTATTAAAACTTCTTTTGAAAAGGTAGGAGCTGATAAAATATGGAATGACCTAATTACTAAATATAACAGTATTCCATTAACTAATAATGTGAACCCAGATTTAACAGATTATGTTACGCAAGAGGCTCTAGAGGGTGTCTATACCATGATAGCAATTGAAGAAAAAGAGATTAGAACTAAAATCTCTTCAAGAACGACAGCCTTGTTGCAAAAGGTTTTTGCCTTACAAGATTAATATTCATAAAATAAAACAGACTATTCACAATAACTTGAAAATTAATTCGTTAAAAATAAAAACAGACATTTAGTAACAAACTGCTAATGTTTATTTAACCAAAAACAATAGTCTAATTAAGACTTTTACATAAAATTATTTGAGTTAGTATTTTTTGAGTTAGTTAGTTTAAAACCGGTGGGAGCACCGGTTTTTTTGTTTTATAAACATACGTTTGTGTGTTATTTATAACAATAAGAGGTAAACTATTATCGGGAATTCCTTATTTTAAGTGTTTTATAAGGTTTTGAGACTAAATATTTCCTAATTTGAACATGGCTAATTCTACCTAATAATGAGACTACCAATCTACCTCTCTTTATTATTGACTTTACTGACCAGTTCGGTTTATCCAAATACCCTATTGGATAAAGTAACTAGTAGGGCTGCTTTCGATGATATTCTCCCAAGTAACATGTTAACTGATGCAGACAAACTATACCATCAGCAAAAATTTCCACAGGCAATACTTTTGTATCAGCAATTGGAAACAAAGAATAGTGATAGCAATACACATGTATTAAAAAAAATGGCACTTAGCTATGCTGCGTTAGGTGATTCTGTGAAATCTACAGATTATATTGAACAGTATCTAATGGTTGATTTTGAAACTTCTTTTTTGCAACATGAAGGATTTGAACCAATTAAAACCACCCAAAATTTTAAAACAATTATAAAAAAATATGTACCCCATGTCAGCCTATGGTCATTTCTTTATTTCTATGTTGCGTTAATTGGCTTTTTTGTTTTTACAGTCTTAAATTTTAATAAAAAAATGGATACGGCTGCTAAAATGCTCATTGGCGGTTTTGTCTTTATTCATTCCTTCTTTATACTTCATATAAGTTTAAACATTACTAACTATCACTATCAATTTCCTCATTCTTATTTAATGTCCACCAGTTTTTCATTTCTCTATGGTCCATTATTATATTTTTATTTTAAGAGAATAACACAAGAGTATAAATTTAAATTAAAAGACTTTTTGCATCTTATACCTACCTTTCTATTCTTAATCTATATAGTACCTATTTATTCCATGTCAGCATCAGAAAAATTGCATTTGATGTTGGAACGGGTTCGTAATGGTTTAAATCCATCTGATTCTGCCGCGGTTTCCATCATTGTAGCCTTAAAATTAATTTCACTAATTATATATGGGTACTACATTAGAAAACTTTATTTAAAAAGTAAGGAAAATGAAAACCTAGTAAAGGAAAGTAGAATTTGGCAGCGAAATATTTACGGTATTCATATTATGTATATTGTGGCCTACACTATTTATGGCATACTAATTAGTAATAATATATCTTCAGGATTTTTTTATCATTCTCAAATAATAGCAATGGCGGTTATGGTTCTCTATGTGGGGTATTCTGCCAATATACAACCTAATGTTTTTAGTGGAACATATTCCTATATAAATCATCTTATCTTTAAATATGAAAAATCTGGTCTAACAGAAAGTCTATCACATGAACTTAAAGAAAATCTGTTGCATCTTTTTGATGTAGATAAAATCTACCGAGAAAATCATATTAGTTTAGACATTCTTTCTAATAGATTAAATACAACTAGACACAATACATCTCAAGTAATCAATGAACACTTTAACATGAGCTTTCATGAGCTAATAAATAAATACAGAATTCAAGAAGCCAAAAGAATAATGACTAGTGATTATAATAGAAATCTAAACATTATTGACATTGCATATGAAGTAGGTTATAATAATAAAGTAACCTTTAACAAAGCCTTTAAAAAGGATACTTCTCTAACTCCCAGTGAATATCAAAGAACTCTTTACCAACCACAGCTGTAAATCTATAGTAATTTTTTATCGGGGCGGTAAACGTTTATAAGCCTTTCCTACAAATACCTATTCAACGCTTTACTTTGAGTTATTAACTAACAATAAATGTAAAGCAGCCCTGCACTATTTGCTCATAAGTGAAAATATTCTTGTTTCATTTTTTAGAGTAATTATTTGAATTAGCTATCAACGTCAGGGCTGCCATTTACATTAATACTTAAATAATTATACGTATGAAAAAAAGATGCAAATGGTTGTTTATGCTTTTCTTATTTGGAATTTCTATAGCATATACACAGCAAAGGACTGTTTCTGGTACGGTAACAGACGAAAGTGGTGTTCCTCTACCTGGGGTTAACATCTTGGTCAAGAATACCACAACAGGAACCCAAACCGATTTTGATGGTAATTATACTATCCAAGCAAGTGAGGGGCAAATTTTAAATTTCTCATATATAGGGCAAGAAACTATTGAAGTAACAATATCTACAAACAACATTATTAATATACAAATGCAAGAAGATGCCCAAGTTCTTGAAGAAGTTGTTGTTACCGCCCAAGGTATTGTTAGGGAAAAAAGGTCATTAGGATACTCTGTAACCACAGTAGAATCCGCATTGGTAGAATCTAGACCAGAGGCAGATATAGGAAGAGTTTTAAGCGGCAAAGTAGCTGGTGTAAACATTACTTCCAATAATGGTCTTTCTGGATCTGGAACTAATATTATTATTAGAGGATATTCCTCTGCAACACAATCCAACCAACCGCTTTTTATTGTAGATGGAATACCTTTTGATTCTGGAACAAATACTCAATCTAATTACTTAGATGGTAATACAGAATCTAGTAGGTTTTTGGATATTGATCCCAACACAATTGAAAATGTAAGTGTTCTTAAGGGGTTAAGTGCAACTGTATTGTATGGAAATAGAGGACGAAATGGAGTAATCCTTATTACAACCAAAAACTCTAATACGGGTGGTACCAATAACAAAAATGAAGTCACAATTAGTCAATCCGTATTTGCATCAAAAGCCATACTACCAGAATATCAAAATAATTATGGTGGTGGATTTCACCAAGGGTTTGGATACTTTTTTAGTAACTGGGGGCCCAGATTTGACAGAACAGACAATGATGGAATTGCAAATGCCGGACAATTTATCGGCGGCAACAATGGAGTGGCTATATTAAGGCACCCATTCAATTTTATTGCTGACCCAACATTGATTGCGGGATTTGAAAATCTCTTGAACGACCCTTACCCTTATAAGCCATATAATGGAGTAGAAGAGTTTTTTAGAACAGGTTATGTTTTTAGCACATCTGTAAATGTAAGAGGTGGTTCAGAAAAAGTTAATTTTAATGCCAACTACGGTCGAACTGAGGACTCTGGTGTAACACCAGGAAATAAGCTTCTCAGAAACAATTTTAGTATTGGTGGAAATGCAAAACTAACCAATAACTTAACTGTATCTGGTGCTTTTAATTTTATTCGAACTGGGTATAAATCTCCTCCTAATGCCGTAAGTACTGGAAGTGGAGCCGCTTTTCAGGGGTCGGCCATATTTGGTGATGTTCTCTACACTCCAAGAAGTGTAGATTTAACAAGTTTTCCATTTCAAGCTGCTGACGGAAGGAGTGTATATTATCGTTCTGGAAATGATATCCAAAATCCATATTGGACAGTAGCCAACTCCAAGACTTCACAAAATACTGATAGATTCTTGGGAAATATGTCTGCCAATTATGAAATTACCGATTGGTTAAATTTATCTTATAGATATGGAATGGATACTTATACTGAGCTAAATTCATATGGTCAAAATAAAGGTGGTGTAGATGGCCCAACTTTAGGAATTTTAAGAACTTCAGCAGTAAGGAATTCAATTCTAAATCATGATTTAATTTTAAGTGCAGATAAAAACATTACTGAGAATTTAAATTTAAAAGCTACCCTTGGCGCCAACAGCAGAAGAGATGTTTATGCACAAGATGGTTTAGAAAGTACTGGTCAATTAGTTTTTGGGGTTTTGGAGCATTTTAATTTTACTACCCCATCATCTATAAACTCTTTCTCCACTGCAAATATCAATCAGGACTTTGAGGAAAATCTAGTAGGTGTTTACTTAGATGCAACTTTAGGTTACAAAGATTATTTATACCTAAATGTTGTTGGTAGAAATGATTGGTCATCAACATTAGAGAGCGAGAACAATTCATTGTTCTATCCTGGTGCTAGTGTCTCATTTGTTCCAACTGAAGCTTTTCAAAACATAAGAGGTGAAGGTCTTAATTATTTAAAGTTACGATTTGGCTATGGCTCCTCTGCCGGGTTTCCAACGCCTTTTAATACAAGAGATGTATTAACCCTTGGTGCCAGAAATTTGGTTGATATAAATGGAAATGTTATTTCGGGTAATACGGTTTCAAACTCCTTAGGAAATAGAGACTTAGTTCCAGAACGAGTGGAAGAACTAGAAGTTGGTATAGATACTAGATTATTCAATAGATTAAATCTTAATATTAGTCTCTATGATAAGACTACTACGGATTTAATAACAAATAGGACATTAGATAGTTCTACTGGTTTCTTAAGCACTTTCGTCAACATTGGAGAAATGAAATCTCAGGGTATAGAAGTAGATTATGATCTAGATATTATAAAAGGAAATAGTGGTGGATTTAATTTTAATATCGCTGGTAATTTTACTACTAATGAAACTATAGTAACAGATTTAGCTGAAGGGACCAACAACATTTTATTAACTCAAGCAATAGCTGGTGAAGCTGCCAACTATGCAGTGGAAGGAAGACCATTCGGAGTTTTCCTTGGAACCACTTTCCTAAAAGATGCTAGCGGAAATAGAATTGTTGGGGGTAATGGCCTATACTTGGTTGACAACAATATTTCAGAAATTGGTGATCCCAATCCAGATTGGACCACTGCATTGATTCCTACATTTACATATAAAGGTTTTTCTCTATCCGCGAATCTTCAATATAGACATGGTGGAGATATTTATTCCGTGACTTCAGCTGCTTTAATTGGTCGTGGTACAGTAGATGCTGATAATCCAATTGATAGGGAATCCAATTATGTTCTTCCTGGGGTACAAGCAGATGGCACACCTAACAACATAGCAATAAGTGCTACGGAATTTGGTTTCAATACGTACTTAGGGGGTGATATAAACGAATTAAGTGTTTTTGATGGAACTACCATACGTTTACAAGAAGCATCGTTAGGGTATTCATTGCCTAAACACCTTCTTAAGGATACTCCTTTTGGAAGTTTATCCTTTACCCTTTCTGGTTCCAACTTGTGGTATAAAGCTGTGAATTTTGAAAGCACTTTAAATTATGACACCAATGCTTCTAGTACAGGAGTAGGAAATGGTCAAGGTATTGATTTCATTACTGGTCCGTCTACAAGACGATACGGATTCACCCTTAGGGCTTCTTTCTAATTGTTAAGAAATAAAAATAATAAATTATGAAAAAAATATTTAAATCGATTGGTTTAGTTTTAACCAATATATCTATCCTCTTATTGATGGGCTGTGAAACTACGGAACTAGAGGTCATACCTAGTCCAAACGCATTAAACCCATCACAAGCAAGTGTTGATTTCTTCTTGAACCAGATCCAACAACAAGTTGCAGAAATTCATTCTGGTGAAGAAGACCGAAATGAAAATGGTCTTAGTCAATTTGGGATGCAACCAATAAGAATGCTAAATGGCGGTGGTCCCACCTACAGAGAGTTAAATGATCCATCAGATTTTGACCGAGTATGGGACAATGTATATGCACGAGCTTTAATAGACATTAGGACAATGAATCCAGTGGCAGAAGAAGCTGGACAATTTACTCATATTGCTATTGGCCAAGTATTGGAAGCTTATATTATTATGTCCATGGTAGATTTCTTTGGTGATATACCATATTCAGAAGCAGTAAGAGGTGGAGAAGGCATCTTAAATCCCATATTGGATTCTGGAGCTTCAGTCTATGCTGCTGCAGATGAATTATTATTGAATGCAATAGAGAATCTAAGTAAGCAAGAAATTACATTACCCACTAATGATCTCTTTTATGGAGGTGATGAAAGTAAATGGGTAAAAGTGGCTAACACAATGCGGTTGAAACTTTATTTACAATCACGTTTAGCCAATGATGGCGGCTTTGGTGCTGCAAAATCTACCACGGTTATTAATAGCCTTATTTCTGGCAACCAATTAATTCTTGATTCTGGTGATGATTTTCAATTTCAATGGGCTACTAGCAATGCTGCTCCAGACAGTAGACATCCTTATTTCACTGCTAATTTTGATGGCGCTGGACCAAGTTCAGACTTCTATATGTGCAATTACTTTATGAGTCTTTTAGCTAATCAATATGGCGATGCTGACCCAAGAATTAGATACTATTTCTATCGCCAAGTGGCTGACTTCTCTGGTGCAGATGTAGTAACAAAAGAATGTGTTACAGAGATTTCAACACCATCTTGGTGGGCACCAGAAGAACCATATTGTTTAGTTCCTAACATTAATGGTTTTGATGGTCTTTGGGGAAGAAATCATTTGGACAACGATGGTATACCACCTGATCAAGCATTTAGAACTGTTTTTGGTGTATATCCTGTAGGTGGACCTTTTGATGATGATTCTTTTAGAAATGTTGCTGGTTCAGCAGCTGTAAATGAAGGATTGGCTGGCGCAGGAATATCTCCAATAATGCTTTCTTCATATACTAATTTTATGCTTGCAGAAGCTACACTAACTTTAGGTACAACAGGGAACTCTAGGACCTATCTAGAGAATGGTATTAGGGAATCTGTTAATAAGGTTATTGGATTTGGTTCTTCCCTTGCTGCAGGCACAGGTTTTGTACCAGCTTCTACACAAATTGACAATCATATAGCCAATATATTAAGCGCTTATGATGCGGGGTCCGATACTGATAAACTACGTATAATTGTTGAACAGTACTTTATAGCATCATGGGGCAACGGTATAGAAGCCTATAATACATACAGAAGAACTGGACAGCCAGATAATCTTACTCCTGGTTTCTTTTTAGAAGATTCTGGAAGTTTCCTAAGGTCCAATTGGTATCCCCAAACGGCTGCAGACAACAATACTAATATTACCCAAAAATCTGCACCAAACACACCTGTATTTTGGGATACAAACCCAGAAGGCTTTGTAGATTGATATAATAATTTAAATCCAAAAAAATGAAAAACACAATTAAATCAATTATAGGTCTACTTTTAATTATCGCTTTTGTAGGCTGTGAAGAAGAAGATAAAAATCCTCTTAACCTGCTTGGTGGGGACGAAATAAAATCGCCTTATGTAAGGATTATAGTGGAAGAAACTGTAGTAGCTGCTGGTGATATTGGCTCGAGCACTTTCAACGCAGAGGTAGACGCCTTAGATGGTAATGTAGCCTCTTGGGATTTAAGTGTAAGTAGAGAATCTGGTGGTGTTGCAAGTGATACGATTCCATTGACCACAGTAAGCAGTTTTCCAAGTAATATCTCAATTCCCTATACAGATATTGCATCTGCGCTAGGAATCACAACAGATGAAATAGGAGGTGGTGATTTTATTAGATTCTTAGGTACTGCAACTGGAACAGACGGTTCGGTTTTCACATTTGAAAATTTTACTGGAAGCATTACTGGTCAACAAGAACAACGACAAGCTTTCAACTTTATAGTATTGGTAAAGTGTTCTCCAATAACAGATGCAACTGTATCTGGTACTTGGACAGTAGAGATGCAAGACCTTTATGGGGATGGCTGGGATGGAGCTTTTCTTACTTTTGAAGTAGATGGTGTTGCCACTAATTATACTATTACAGCTGGGCAAGCTAGTGCTGCCACTCATATAATTGATGTCCCAGCAGGAACATCCAACCTTATCATTTCTTATACAAGTGGAGCTTTTGAAGAAGAACATGTATATACAGTACAAACTCCAGATGGAGATATTAGAGGTCCGTTTGGCCCCGGTCCTGCTCCTTGTATAAATTAAATATTTTGTATAATATATAAAGAAAACTATGGTACAATTACTTAGGTAATTGTACCATAGTTTTTTTGTTTGTATTACTTAAAACTATATCGCAAATAATCTTAATCAATGCATTAATCATAGCCTTTATGTTAAAAATTAGATAAAATACCTGTTTTTTAGTTATGCATCCTATAATACCTACATCTAAAACTCTATTTGGAGCGTATATTTGTTAGAACAAAGATTTGACTATGGAAAAGCAATATTGTAAAGTAGGGGCAGTCACGCCCATAGCAAGTGGTGCACAAGCAATTTCTGTGCTAGAATACAGGTACAGAAACTTTATGGACAAGGCATTATCAACAAAATCTGTTGATCAAAAACTTGCAGAGTTTTTTGAATTAAAAGCTGTTAAAATTAAAAAAGTGTTGGAAAATTTGATGTAGTCATCAAAATAACAATTCCATCTCTATAGCCATTTTAGCTTGAAGCTCTTCTGCCTTTATAGCAGAGGCTTTGGCAAAATTTTCTGCGTTTGATGCATATAATATACCACGCGAAGAATTAATAAGTAACCCTACATCCTTGTTCATGCCGTAACGGCAAACCTCTTCCAGACTTCCTCCCTGAGCTCCCACTCCAGGAACCAATAAAAAACTATCGGGAATTATTTCTCTGATTTGCTTTAAATAAGTAGCCTTTGTTGCTCCCACAACATACATCAGA
Source organism: Saonia sp. (assembly GCF_056326165.1). Classification (NCBI taxonomy): domain Bacteria; kingdom Pseudomonadati; phylum Bacteroidota; class Flavobacteriia; order Flavobacteriales; family Flavobacteriaceae; genus Saonia; species Saonia sp. The sequence continues at coordinate 55,540 of NZ_JBWFBN010000010.1, read as the reverse complement.
TTCTCAGAATTATTATATTTTGAAGATGTTTCTAGTACTACTTTATATAACTCTTTCTCTCCAACTAATTTAGTCTGGTAGTCAAATGCTCCTTCATTGGAAGTTAACGCCAATAGGATGGTATGCTTGTCCTTAAAGGTTAAAAAGGGTTCTACTGAATCTTTGCCCATGTATGGCGCAATTGTAATGGAGTCAAACTCCAAGTCTTCAAAAAAAGCTTTTGCATACCGAGTAGATGTATTTCCAATATCACCCCTTTTGGCATCTGCAATGGTAAACAGTTCAGGATAGTTTTCATTCAAATATTGGATGGTCTTTTCCAATGCTTGCCACCCTTTTATTCCATAGGCCTCATAAAAAGCAATATTTGGTTTATAGGCCACGCAAAGATGATGGGTAGCATCTATTATTGCCTTGTTAAAAGCAAAAATAGGGTCATTCTCCTTTAATAAATGCGGAGGTATTTTGTCCAAATCTGTATCTAGCCCTATACAGAGAAATGACTTCTTTTTGTGAATTTGCTCTATAAGAAATTTGGTAGTCATCTAAGCTTTAGAATATTTCGGAAGCCTCCTTCAACTTCTCCGTATTTTCAACTAAACTCAACTCGTCTATAATCTTTTGAATATCTCCATTTACAATATTCTGTAAATCATAAAGTGTTAATCCAATTCTATGGTCCGTTACCCTTCCTTGTGGATAATTATAAGTTCTAATTTTTGCAGAACGGTCACCACTACTCACCTGTGAGTTTCTTTTGGCAGCATCTTCTTCTTGCTTTTTAGCCAGTTCTAAATCATATAATCTAGAGCGTAATACTTTAAATGCTTTGTCCTTGTTCTTATGCTGAGATTTTTGATCTTGGCATTGAGCAACCAAACCGGTAGGAATATGTGTTAAACGCACAGCCGAATAGGTTGTGTTTACCGATTGTCCACCTGGACCAGATGAGCAGAAAAAATCAATACGAACATCCTTAGGGTCTATTTGCACATCAAAATCCTCAGCTTCTGGCAATACCATTACAGTAGCAGCACTTGTATGTACCCTTCCTTGTGTTTCTGTCTGCGGTACTCGTTGCACTCGGTGAACACCAGCTTCAAATTTTAAAGTACCGTATACATCTTCACCTGTAACTTCAAACTGTATTTCTTTAAAACCACCACTGGTTCCGTCACTTAAATCTATCACATTGGTTTTCCAACCTTTGGATTCACAGTATTTAGTATACATTCTAAAAAGGTCACCAGCAAAAATGCTGGCTTCATCTCCTCCAGTTCCTGCTCTAATTTCTACCACTACATCTTTGGCATCTTCAGGATCTCTTGGAATCAATAAAAACTTAATTTCTTCTTCCAATTTTGGCATAGCCTCTTTTGCTTCATCTAACTGCATTTTCGCCATTTCTACCATTTCCGCATCACTTCCATCAGAAATTATCTCTTCCGCCTCAGAAATATTATTGGTAAGCTCAAGATAAAGGTCCCGCTTATCACATAAAACTTTTAAATCCTTGTACTCCTTGTTTAATTGAACATAACGCTTTTGATCCGATATAATATCAGGCTGAATTATTAGATCAGAAACCTCATCAAAGCGTTGTTTTATTATATTTAATTTGTCAATCATATACTATCTTCACTAGGATGCGAATTTACAATTTTTTGAAGCACCTATCAGTATGATTATTAAAGAAAGCCTTATATTGGAATACCATATAATAATATTTTTAACGATTATGCCAAAAAGCACAAGAACAATTTCAACTTCCAATCAGTTTAAATTAATTTTTATTTTAATCGTTTTTGCTTTGGGCTCTTGTTCCAATAGTGAATGTCAAAAAACGGAATGGTATCAAGATACGGATGGGGATGGATTGGGAAATCCACAAGTTTCGTTAATGGAATGTGATCAGCCATTTGGGTATGTTTCCAATAGTAATGATACAGATGACACTACCAATGCCAACCTTCCAACGGAAAATACATTGAGCATTCCTACCACTGGATATACCACTCCTGAAACTTATGATAACATGAATACTATATGGGCGGATGAGTTTAGTGGAACTAGCTTGGATGAAACATATTGGAATTTTCTAATTGGTGATGGATGTCCAGATATATGTGGTTGGGGTAATAATGAATTGGAATATTACACCAAAGAAAACACTACTGTAAAAGATGGATATCTTGTAATTGAGGCAAAAAAAGAAAATCTAAATTCAAAAAATTATACGTCCTCCAGAATTAGCACGCAAGGTAAATTTACATTACAATATGGACGTGTGGATGTTAGGGCTGCTCTCCCAGAAGGGCAAGGAATATGGCCTGCTATTTGGATGTTGGGAGAAAATATAAGCACAGTTGGTTGGCCAGCTTGTGGAGAAATTGATATCATGGAAATGATTGGTGGCCAAGGAAGGGAAAAAACTGTGCATGGTACTGTTCATTGGGATCATGTTGGCAGCTATGCAAGTTATGGTCAGGATTACTCGCTTACCAATACAACTTTTAAAGATGAATTCCATGTATTTTCCATTGTTTGGACACCAGAAACGATTACTTGGTATGTGAATGATATTGAATTTAATGTAATTGATATTTCTCCCGTTGAGTTAAATGAGTTCCAAAATGAATTTCATTTTCTCATAAACCTAGCAGTTGGTGGAAACTGGCCAGGAGACCCGACCAATGCAACCGTATTTCCTCAATTTTTAATTGTGGATTATATAAGGGTATTTCAAAACAATTAATTCCCGACAAAAGTGGTTCCTAAAGTGATGATACTTGCATTAAGCCCATCACTTCTATCATAAAGACTGAATCGTAAATCTATGGTTTTAAGCCCAAAAGTGAATACTTTGGTTTTTGTAAAAATGTCTTTGTACTGTACTCCTATGCCATATTGGTGTGCATTGTATTTTGACAAGTCGTAATCCGACGTATAAAAAGGTAAAGTTGATACCGCATCTTCTTTGGCGTAAAAGTAATCAGCAGCATTTTGTGTGTAGTACCTATAAGAAGGGTAGACAGTAAAAGAATCATTTAATTTTACAGGCACTTCTAAACTGGCCGTATGTGATGTTATGCCCCAATCATCATAGTAATATCTATAGTAACTACGAAGAACAAACATATCATTAAGATAATAGTTAAGCCTACCCCCTACCGGAATTTTAAATCTGCTATCAGGTAACCGTTCCACATCATCCGCCAATTGAAAATCTTCAATAAAAAAATCATTTGCATCACCAAAATATATACGTTGATGTGGTGTGCTCAGCAACCCATTTTGTGATATCAAATCCACAAACAAAGCTCCTTGCATTTTTTTGCTCAAAATCTGAGAAAAACTAAGGGAAACCGAATAAGAATTTCTGGTTTCTTCAGCAAAAGTTAAAAACACTGGATCATAAGTTCCTGTTCCAGATACTCGGTCATCAAAAAAACCATCTCTGAGTTCTATTGGATATTGAGGATTCCATTTGTCCAAATACACTTGTCCAGCTATAGAAACCTCTGTGTTCCGTTCATTAAACAAACGAGTAAAACTCCCTCCAAAACCAAAGGAAAAATAATCGTATTCAGTTGACACGTACAAATTGGCGCTTGTAATTGAATTTCGGTCATTTGAAGCATGCTGGTATGTAGGCTTAAAATGCGTTAAAACATCGCTACGCGAAGCTCCAGAAGATTCAATAAATGGACTCACAGTTTTATTAGCATTCCCATCCAAAGGGTTTACATTACTGGATGATGCCGATGTATAGGCGGAAATACCAACATCAACAGTCAATACATCATCAGCATTCATAGGCAGGTTAACAACAACGCTAGAAGTAGCATCTGTAAGCCTCTCCGTGCCTTCCCCACCTGTGACAGCTGCATTTTGTCCATCCTGACCGTAATAACTAAAAAGTAAATCTACCTCGGCAGTTTCTAAAACCCTCTTTTGGTATGAAGTATCACCTGCTTGCGAAAAGCCACATGCCCAAACCAAAATAAGTAATAGAAAAAGGAAGTTTTTCAATATAAAAATTGATTAAATTAATTACAACCGCAACCACCGCCGGTCTTTCCACCGTTAGCACCAGCGGAAGCCTCGCGATATATCTGGAAATTTGTCTCAAAACGTTCAACTCCCTTTCCAGCCAGCTGCATTTCCTCATCATTAAGGTATACTTTTTCATACTCCTTTACAGCAACGCAAGAAGTACAGAAAAGAGCTAAAATTAAAAGTGGCGCAAAACGCTTCATAGTATAAAATTACTGATTATTATTAAACAAGATACCGTTGCTTTTATGTATTTTATTATAACTATCTACAAGAATGACTTCAGTGCCATTCAACTGATTTATCATGGCAAGACCCGCATCTATTCCCATAATAAAAACAGCAGTGGCCATAGCATCACATAATTCAGCACTCTTAGAAAAAATAGAAACACTATTAATTCCAGATGAAGGATACCCTGTTCTGGGATCCAAAATATGTGAATATTTCTTTCCATTAAAGGTTACAAACTTCTCATAGTTTCCAGATGTTGCCACGGATGATTCCACAATGGGCAGCCAAGAAAAAATCTTATCCTTACTTAACGGGTTGGCAATCCCAATCAACCATTTTTCGCCTGTAGCTTTTGTCCCCCATGTTGTTAAGTCACCAGAAGCATTTATAATACCGGCCTTTACTTGCTTTGATATTAAAAATTCTTTGGCCTTATCTGCTGCATAACCCTTCCCAATGGCACCAAAGCCTATTTTCATGCCCTTTTCTTTTAAAAAAACGGTTGTATTCTCATCATTTAATATAATATTCTGATGTCCAACTCTATCAATAGATTTAGCAACTTCTTCAGCTGTTGGAAAATAAGTCATGGAACCATCAAACTTCCATATTTGGTCCATGGATGCATAAGAAATATCAAAAGCACCATCTGTAATTTTTGATATCTGTTTTGCACGTTCAATTAATTTGAACAATTCCAGGCTTACTTTAACAGGCTTAATGCCGGCATTTTTATTTATAAGGGATGTTTCAGATTCCTCATCCCAAGAGGATATCATTTTTTCAATTCTGGTAATTTCTGCTACCGCTTCATTTATATTAATATATCCAATCTCCTCATCCAATACCACCACGGTAATATCAAACCGACTCCCCATTAATTTCATGGTTTTATGAACGGTTACATATTCCCTTTCTTGGGCGTTGCCATTAACTAGAATAAAAAAAAAGATTAGGGGAATTAGGGTTTTCACTTTAGAAACGAGTTTATAAGTGAAATATATTCCTCAGGAGGTTTATTTTCGTATCCTGCTGTCCCTAGAATGACCTCATTCTTATCCAAAACAATCACAAGTGGAAAGTAGCCTTTTGGATTGTATTTCTCTGCCAATTTACTATTTAGGAGCTCTTTTTCCTTTGAAAGTCTATTTGTTTTCTTTCTTGGAAAATCTGCTTTATACAGTACATAATGCTCTGAAGCATAACTTGAAAACTCCGTGGATTGCCATATGTTTTTATCTAACTTTATACATGGTCCACACCAATCTGAACCTGCAAACACGAGAACTATAGGCTTGTTCTCTTCTACTGATTGCAAAACAGCGGCATCATAACTTTCTTTCCATTCCTGTCCAAAAAGGCAAAATGAAAAAAATAAAAACAAAACCAAGGCATAGTGTTTCACAATTTAGGATTTGGGAATTATTTTTTTACTCAAAAACCCTGAGCGTGTCCCCTGTCAACTCAGTATTAAATATTTTAAGAGGGTTGCTTGTGGTATTCAAATTCAAAGAAGTACCGTCCTGAGCAAATCTAGATTGATGGGTAGTACAATGATACACCCCCCCATCTTCACTAATAAATCTAATTTCCTCGGTTCCTTGATGGCTACATATTTTACTTGCAGCGATTAAAGTCCCTTCTAAATTTCTTGCTATTACAATATCAAGATACGTAAAATCTGGATTTGATTTTACCGATATAAACCCACCATTGTTTGCTAAGGGGGCTGCTTCACTGGATGTTAAATCAATTGTAAAATTAACGCCATCCGATACTGGGAAGGTTTCTAGACCATCGTCTTTTGTACATCCATTTACACAAGGGAAGGTCAGTGCAAACGCAGCACCAGCACCTAAACTTCTCAAAAATTCCTTTCTTTCCATAACATAAGATTTGTTACTAAAAACAACGTATTATTTGGGGTAATCGTATGCCTTAATAAACAAAGGTTCCATATTCACTTTCTATAGTGAGTTTTTTTGTAGAATTTGACTCTACCCTACCCACTATTCTGGCTTGCACATTAAAGCTTTGCGCTATAGAAATCAAATCTTGTGCCACATGTTCATTTACATACATTTCCATGCGGTGTCCGCAGTTAAAAACTTGGTACATTTCTTTCCAATCCGTACCAGATTGTTCTTGTATTAACTTAAACAAAGGTGGTATTGGAAATAGGTTATCTTTTATAATGTGCAGATTATCAACAAAATGAAGAATTTTGGTTTGTGCACCCCCACTACAATGAATCATTCCATGAATATCTTCAGCAGTATATTTTTCTAATATCTTCTTGATAATCGGTGCGTAGGTTCTTGTTGGTGAAAGCACCAATTTACCCGCATCCAATGGAGCATTGGGAACCGCATCCGTTAATTTTGCATTTCCAGAGTATATCAATTCATCTGGGACAGAGGCATCAAAACTTTCTGGATATTTTTCCGCCAAATATTTTGAAAAAACATCGTGCCGAGCAGAGGTAAGCCCGTTACTACCCATTCCTCCATTGTATTCATTTTCATAAGTAGCCTGTCCAAAAGACTCCAAACCAACAATTACATCACCTTTTTTAATATTGGCATTATCTATTACAGCATCCCGCTTCATTCTTGCCGTAACGGTAGAATCCACAATAATGGTCCTCACTAAATCTCCCACATCTGCAGTTTCTCCACCAGTGGAATGTATGGTAACACCATGTGATTTTAAATCAGATATCAATTCCTCTGTTCCATTAATAATTGCAGAAATAACCTCGCCTGGGATTAGATTCTTGTTACGACCAATGGTAGAAGAAAGCATAATATTATCAGTAGCACCCACACACAATAAATCGTCCACATTCATGATAAGAGCATCTTGTGCTATGCCTTTCCAAACTGATATATCACCTGTTTCTTTCCAATACATATATGCCAAGGAAGATTTGGTGCCAGCACCATCTGCATGCATTATAAGGCAATAATCATCATCATTTGTAAGATAATCGGGTACAATTTTGCAGAAGGCTTTAGGAAAAAGACCTTTATCTATATTCTTTATGGCATTGTGTACATCTTCCTTAGAGGCAGAAACTCCTCTTTGGCTATATCTTTCACTATTGGATGAACTCATTCTAAAATTTATTTGTGGCAAAAATAATGAAAGTAGAGAGTTATAGACTATTTTAAAATCACTTTGATTTTAGTCTTCTGTTACTTCTTTATAAAGACCTACTGCATTTAATCCAGCTTCAGCACATTTTACATCTATAGCTGAAAGTGCTCCAGAAACTCCAATTCCTCCCAGCGGTTCTCCTTCCTTAGAAAAAATAGGGATTCCGCCTTCAGCTGTAGAAATATTAGGTGCTGTTTCTATGTTCCATTTTGAAGTTGCAGAAGTAGGATATAAATATGATGCGGCAGACAACCCTTTCCATCTGGCAATTTTGGAAACCCCAACTGAGGCTCCATCCATTCTTATAAAACTAATTAAATTTGCGTGTACATCATAAATTGCTATTGCTAGTTTTAAATTATTCTCGCGAGCATACTCAAGACTTCCCTCTTGTATTTTTAAAGCAGTTTCATAATTTAATGTAATCTGTGATTCTTGTCCTCTTAATTGAGCAGATAGCACTATAATAAGTAAAAAAAGGAATGCAGATTTTTTCATAATCATTAAGTTATTTCTATTTAATATATAAAAGTTCTCGATACTTGGTCAATGGCCATAATTGATTGTCCACCAATTTTTCCAATCTATCTGAGTGATTTCTAATCTCAGAGAAATAAGGACGAACATCATTACAATAAGCCAATGCTTTTTTATTGATATCCTTTAATACATTTGCTCTTTTTCTTGCCTCAGTCATATCATCCGTCTTCATTTTAATGGCTGCTATATGCTCACCTATACTTTCAATAATATTAAGTTGACCCTCTGCCAGTTTCTTGTATGCAGCACCGTATATTTCCTTTAATCCCTTTATATTTTCCATCAAGTTATTTTGGTATGCAATGGCCGCAGGGATTATATGATTGTACACCAATTCATTAAAGACCCTTCCCTCAATTTGAATATAAAAACTATATGCTTCCAATTCCACTTCTTGTCTTGCTTTGACCTCAACTTCACTCATCACTTTCATCGTACGGAACAAATCTAAACTTTCTGGTGAAGTAAGTACTTTTAAGGCCTCTGGTGTAGTCTTGTTATTGCTTAACTTTCTCCTTTTAGCTTCTTTTTCCCAATCATCACTATATCCATCACCATCAAAACGAATTCTTTTAGAAGTCTTAATGTATTCTCTTAATACATTAAAAATAGCTTCATCCTTTTTAAGGCTTTTCTTTTCTATCAATGCATCTGCCTCCTTTTTAAAAGCAATTAATTGCTTGGCAACTATGGTGTTTAACACCGTCATGGGTTTAGCGCAATTTGTTTTTGAGCCCACTCCGCGCATTTCAAATTTATTTCCTGTAAATGCAAATGGCGATGTTCTATTCCTATCCGTATTGTCCAACAAGATTTCAGGAATTTTGCCAACAACATTTAATTTAAGTTCGGTTTTCTCTTCTGGGGATAATTTTCCCTGAGAAACCCCTTCCAGCTCATCTAGCACCTGACTCAATTGAGTTCCTATAAATACTGATAAAATTGCTGGAGGTGCCTCATTGGCTCCTAATCTGTGATCATTACTGGCAGATGCTATGGAAGAACGCAATAATTCTTCATATGTATCTACGGCTTTAATTGTATTAATAAAAAAGGTGAGAAAACGTAAATTTTTCATGGGTGTGGAACCAGGGCTTAATAAGTTTACACCGGTATCTGTAGCCAACGACCAATTGTTATGCTTGCCAGAACCATTGACCCCTTCAAAAGGTTTTTCATGAAAAAGAACTTTAAAACTATGTTTATCGGCAACCTTGTCCATAACATCCATGAGCAATAAATTATGGTCCACTGCAAGGTTAGCCTCTTCAAAAACCGGAGCCAATTCAAACTGATTAGGAGCTACCTCATTATGTCTTGTTTTTACGGGAATGCCCAATTTGGTACATTCCTTTTCCAAATCGCTCATAAAACTTAAAACCCTGCTTGGAATAACGCCAAAATAGTGATCATCTAATTGCTGTCCTTTTGCTGCAGAATGACCAACTAGTGTTCTTCCTGTCAACATAATATCTGGGCGAGAATATGCAAAAGCCTTATCAATTAAAAAATATTCCTGTTCCCAACCAAGTGTTGCTGTAACTTTGGAAACATTTTTATCAAAGTACTTAGCGACAGCGGTAGCAGCTTCATCAACCGCGTTAAGAGCTCTTAATAATGGTGCTTTATTATCCAAAGCCTCACCTGTATAGGCCACAAAAACAGTAGGTATGCACAATGTTGTTCCATAAATAAATGCTGGCGAAGTAGGGTCCCATGCCGTATATCCCCTAGCCTCAAAAGTATTACGTATACCACCACTTGGAAAACTGGAAGCATCAGGTTCTTGCTGTACCAATTGTCCTCCTCCAAACATTTCCAACGCTTTACCATCTGGCAAAAGATCAAAGAAAGCATCATGCTTTTCCGCAGTTGAACCAGTTAAAGGTTGAAACCAATGTGTATAATGCGTGGCACCCATAGATATTGCCCAACCTTTCATTGCTTCAGCAATTTGATTTGCAATTTTTCTATCTATTTTAGATCCAGAAAAAATGGCATCTTTTACCTTATCATATGCTTCTTTGGTAAGACATTGAAGCATTTTATCTTCATTAAAAACATTCTTTCCAAAAAGTTCGGAACGTCTTCCTATTTCTTCTATTTCTATTCTTTTTCTATTATGGCTCTCACCTATAGCATCAAATCTTAGTTTGGGCATACGCTTATCTCATTTGAGTTCGGTCAAAATTAACAAATTAATAATATATCTCTTTAAAAATACTTTTTTGATAAAATACCCTAAAGTATTTAGGGGTGTATCAAAATAATTTAAAATGTTATGTATTTAACCCCCTATAAACTAGATTAGTAATGAAAAAAAATTATTTTTGTGTTTCACAGATTTAGAATAATATTTGAAAGATTAAATTAACTACCAAGAATTATGGCAAAAATTAAGTTAGAATACTTGTGGTTGGATGGATATTTCCCAACCCAAAATTTAAGAAGTAAAACAAAAGTTGAGGAGCATGAAAATTTCAAAGGAACACTTGAGGAACTTGGAAATTGGTCTTTTGACGGTTCTTCCACTAGACAAGCTGAAGGAGGTTCTTCCGATTGCCTGCTAGTTCCTGTAGCAATTTATCCTGATCCTGCACGTATAAATGGTTATTTAGTAATGACTGAAGTTATGAATGCAGATGGAACTCCACATGTTTCTAACGGAAGAGCTACTATTGATGATGATGATAATGATTTCTGGTTTGGTTTTGAGCAAGAGTATTTTATTATGGATACTAAAACACAATTGCCATTAGGATTCCCTATTGGAGGATATCCTGCACCTCAAGGAATGTACTATTGTTCTGTTGGTGGAAAAAATACTCATGGTAGAGATTTAGTTGAGGAGCATGCAAATTTATGTATTGATGCTGGGTTAAACTTTGAGGGCATCAACCAAGAAGTTGCTTCTGGACAATGGGAATTCCAATTGTTCGCTAAAGGTGCTAAAAAAGCTGGAGATGAAATATGGATAGCAAGATATTTATTAGACCGTTTAACAGAAAAATATGGTTACTATATTGATTATCATCCAAAACCATTAGGAAAAGACATGGATTGGAATGGTTCTGGTATGCATGCCAATTTCTCTAATACAACTTTAAGAACGTGCGGAGATAAAGAGGTTTATGCCAAAATTTGTGAAGCTTTCCGTCCTGTAGTAAAAGAACATATTGAAGTATATGGTGAGTTTAATGATCAACGTTTAACTGGACTACATGAAACTGCTGCTATTACAGATTTCTCTTGGGGAATTTCTGATAGAGGAGCATCTATTCGTATTCCAATTATCGCAGTAGAAAAAGGATGGAAAGGTTGGTTAGAAGATAGAAGACCTGCTTCTAATGGTGATCCTTACAAAATTGCAGGTAGAATTATTAAAACTGTTAAATCTGCAAAGATTTAAATTGATATAGTACAATTAATTGTTGAAACTAAACCGTTCTTGGAAATCTCCAAGAACGGTTTTTTTATTTAATGGTCATATATACAAAAGCTAGGTAAACCCCAAGCAATACCATACCATCTCTCCATCCCAATCTAAGTCCTTTAGGAACAAATACCAGTGGGAGAATTAGGAAAGAAACACCCAACATCCAAAAAATATCATTTGTCAACAATCCTTGGTCCATTACTTTTATAGGAGTAATGATAGAAGTGATTCCAAGCACAGCCAGGATATTAAAAATATTGGAACCTAATAAATTTCCAAGAGAAATAGCCTTTTCCTTTTTTATAACGGCAATTATAGAGGCTGCAAGTTCTGGAATGCTTGTGCCCACAGATACTATAGTTACTGCAATAATACGTTCACTTACCCCAAATGCCTCAGCCATACCCACAGCTCCGTTTATCAATAATTCCGAGCCTCCCCAAAGAGCCACACCGCCAAGACCCAAATACATCATAGTTTTCCATAAGGGCAATGGTACATCATCTTCTGGAAGTTCGTCCACAACGGCTGCTTTTTGAAAACGTAGTAGATACACCAAAAATGCGAAAAGAGACACAACCATAATTATACCTTCGTACTGTTGTATTTCTCCATCAAAATATATAAAACCAAAAAATAGTAGAGAAGCCACCATCATTACTGGCCAATCTGTGGTGTAAAAACTTTTGTTTACATCTATACTGCCCAAAATAACTGTAATTCCAAGTACTAATCCTAAATTGGCAATATTGGAACCCACTACATTTCCCAAAGCTAAATCTGGAAAACCATCCAATGCAGATTTAATGCTAACAATTAATTCTGGCGCAGAAGTGGCAAAGGATACCACTGTCATACCAATTACAATTTTAGGGATATTAAGCTTTAAAGACAGAGCAACAGCTGCTTTTAAAAGCCAATTACCCCCAGCAATTAATAAAACAAGCCCTAAAACTATAAACAAGACATCCTGCATAAAACAAAGTTTGGACAAATATAAATGAAGATTTGCTTAGAAAGTAAATTGAAGCAATCATTATAATCACTAACAAAATAGTTAAATAACTATTAAAATAGTTGTTCTACTATAAAAATAGTTATATGTTTGACCCAAAGTAAAAATTGGCATGCAAAAGCTCACAAACAAAGAGGAAGAGGTAATGAAAATTTTATGGAGGCTTAAAAAAGCTTTTGTAAAAGAAATTTTATCTGAAATAAAAGAGGAAAAACCTCACTACAATACCCTATCTACTATTGTAAGAAATCTTGAGGACAAAAAATATGTGAGCCACGAGGCATTTGGAAATACACACAGGTATTTTCCCGTTGTCTCCAAGGAGGCTTATAGAAAAAAATACATTAATTCCACCATTTCTGATTATTATGATGATTCATATAAAAGTTTAGTATCCTTTTTTGCCAATGAGGAAAAAATTTCTGTAAAAGAATTAAAAGAGATAATTGACTTAATTGAGAAAAAGAAATAAATAGAAACTGTTATGGAATACCTATTAAAAGCATCTGGAGTATTATTGATTTTCTATATCCTTTATCAATTACTATTAAAAAAAGAAACATTTTTTTCCGCCAACAGACATTTTTTGTTAGCTGGGATTTTATCCTCTTTAATTTTTCCATTTGTATATGTAACCAAATATATAGATGCTACAGAAACGGCTACATTATCCAATATGGATTTAGTGCCTTTAAATAATCTTGTAATTGGCTCAATTCCTGTTGAAAGGGGAATTGATTGGTCCCAAATACTACTTGTAATCTATATTACAGGAATTGGATTATTAACACTTAGGTTCGTTATTCAATTATTGTCATTAAGAAAATTAATAACTCAAAATAAACTGAGAAGAGAAGGTGGTTATATTTATGTAGAAACTACAAGAAAAATCACTCCTTTTTCATTCTTTAGTTATATAGTATATAACCCAGACTTGTATAGCGCATCTGAACTAGATGCTATTATTCAGCATGAGAAAGTACATAGTTCCCAGTGGCATTCTATAGATATTCTAGTGGCACATATTACCACTATCCTATTTTGGGTAAACCCCATAGTATGGTTCTACAAAAAGAGCATTCAACAAAACTTGGAGTTCTTGGCAGATGCCCATGCAACCCAAAATATGCCTTCTACAAAAACATATCAATACGCCCTTGTAAAAGTATCTGGGAATCAATTTTGCACATCAATCACAAACAATTTTTATAATTCATTAATTAAAAAACGAATAGTCATGTTACACAAATCAAAATCAAACAACAAAAATTTATGGAAATACACTTTAATAGTACCAATGCTGGTAGCTTTTGTATTTGCATTTAACACTAAGGTAGTAGCACAAAGTGAGGATAAAATTGTAGAGTATGTTGAAAAAACGGAGCTTATAATTACAAAAGATACTTCTGACGAAAAATTAGAAGGAATGAAAAAGGACTTGGCAGAAAATGGCATTGACTTCTCCTATACAGTTGTCCATAATGATTCAAAAGAAATAATTGGAATTTCTATCCAAATAAGTTCTAAAAGCAACAATGGTTCTTTTAATACAGATGGGGAGGCACCTATTAAACCTATAAAAATTATTGTTGATAACGATCAGATATCCATTGGCAATGCCGATTCTACATTTGGCGGCAAGAATTTCCACTTCAACATTCATGAAGATGTAGATGTACATGAAGATGGAGAACATGAAATCATCGTAAAAAGACATGGAAACAAAAAAGATGATAATATGGTTTGGGTACATTCATCGGACAGCGAACATAAAACTATAGAAATAGAAGAAATTAATGGAAAAGAAGTCATAAAAGTCAACGGAAAAGTAGTGAGCAAGGAAGACTATGAAAAAATGAAGGACAATGACAAGATGCATTCCAAGCACGTAAAAGTTAAAAAGATGAAAGGCAAAAAAGGTAAAAATGTTTTTATCATAAAGGATTCAGATGATGACAGAGACATAGAAATCATAAGTAATGATGGTAATGGTCTATTCTTTATAGATCATGATGGGGACGGTGACCCACTTTATATTATTGATGGAAAAGAAGCAAGTAAAAAAGAATTTAAAAAGCTTTCAAAAAAAGATATAGCGACCATAGATGTTAGTAAAGGAGATGCTGCACACAAAAAATACGGAAAAAAAGCAAAAAATGGCGTAGTAGAAATTAAAACTAAAAAGAATAAATAACTACAAACTAACTTAATTTGAATTAGCAACCGACCCAAAAATTGGGTCGGTTTTTTTGTGTCATAATTAATGAAAATGTCAAAAAAGCATATTTTGACAATGAAATCTCCCTAGATTTTTAAAAAGGAGTCAAAAAACCCTCTACATTAGTTACAATATACATCATTTAAGTAATAATATAATTAAATTTGAAACTTTATTGCAGGAACACTATTTCATATTGAAATGTAAATCATTTATTTTATTTCAAATTTATATTCAAATACAATAAATCGCATGCAAATATTTGCAAGTGTGCTGGTTAACTATATATATTGAATGGATAATTCATTATTTAATATTAATTATTAACCTAAAAACAAACCTGATATGATTACACTTGCCAAATTTTTGTTGTTCATACTGTTCTCCCTTATTACAATTTTTCTTTAAGCCGGTATATATATAGGCCTATATAAAATTAAGAAGGCAATTCATAACAAGCCTTCTTTTTCCACTTAAGTACTTATCTTTACAACAAACAAATCTCGTTGAAAAAAGTATTCTTTAAATTTTTAGCAAAAGTTAATAAAACTCTTCTTCCCCGTTTATCTAAAAAAAGAGTTGATCTAGCCAAAGCATCTAAATTGCAAATGGCCCTAATTGGTTGGCGTTATTATGTTACCACCAATGCATTGGACTAGTAATGCAGTAGAGAGTTTACACTATACTCTTTTAGTTTTTCTTTTCCGTTAAGAAAGTCCAATTCTATTAAAAAATTACATTGTACAATTTCCCCTCCTAATTTTTCTACAAGCTTACATACAGCTTCTGCAGTGCCACCTGTCGCCAAAACATCATCATGTATCACCACCTTCTCCCCTTTTAAAATACCATCGGCATGCATTTCTAACATATCTTCACCATATTCCAAAGAATAGGTCTCAGCTATTTTATTAAAAGGTAGTTTACCAGCTTTACGTACAGGCACAAAACCCGCATTTAACTTGGTTGCCAACCATGGGGCAAAGAAAAAACCTCTACTTTCCATTCCCACTACTTTATTTACCTCTTGATCACCAATTAATTTTAAAAGTTCCTCAGCCGCAGAAATTAAAGCAAAATTACTTTGCAGTAAAGGGGTTATATCCTTAAAAACAATTCCTTTCTTTGGAAAATCTTCAACATCTCGTATGTACTTCTTAAAATCCATTTCTTTTAAGGGTAAGGGTTTTGCAGTAAATTTAAAAAGAAATATATTTGCAGCCCTATTAAAGGGAAATAAAGGCCTCGTGGCGCAACTGAATAGCGCATCTGATTACGGCTCAGAAGGTTACAGGTTTGAATCCTGTCGAGGTCACTTTTTAAATAATTGATTATCAAAGAGTTAGTGGTTTTAAAATTACTAACTCTTTTTTTTTACTGGTGATTTTCAATCAAATTCTTGTTGTGCCATAATACTGAAATTGTAATTTTTCATCTTTAACCTATACTGCTCTAAATACGAACTCTTAAATTACCTGCCAAGATTTTATTCATTTGATATAATGTAAAAAAAGAGTAAGCGAACTTGCTTGAGCAAAGCGGAAAGGAGCCTGGTTTTATGCCGTTTTTCAAATCTGAATGTTGTTGTTTTGCTGTCAAAAAAATAGTGACGGCGATGGCTCTGAAAATGAATTAAAAAACTATGTGAAATTTAAAATAGAAGGAAATGGGACTAATGCATAATGTAAGATTGCATTTCAACTAAAATAGGCTTAAAAGAACTTGAAATACAGTTTTATGGTTTTGGTGTATACCTCAAATAATCTGTAAATTTTTTATACCCTTTTGGAAATGCCTCGTCTAATTTTTTTCCTTGAAGATCTGGTGAAATAATTACATCATCATTTTGTTTCCAATTAGCTGGAGTCACAATAGAATGTTTTCCTCTTTTAATATGAGAATATCAAGAATCTTATGGATTTATCTCTTTTACAAAAAATAAATTAAGTTATAACAATACCATCAATTTTCCATTTTACTTTCAAACACGCAATTATATAGATTTGTTTCCTCTGACTTACCTCTTAGTGTTAACTTGCCAATATTAGAATATTTGAATTTACTTATGGGAGATAATTCTTGTACCAGATCTTCTGAAAGAAGTATTTTAGATTTATAGGAATTACAAAGGCTTTGGATTCTTGCTGCTGTATTGAGTACATCTCCGGAATATACAATATCGCGTTTAATTACCCCTATTTCCCCACTAGTTACTTCACCCAAATGATAACCTGCTTTGAATTCAGGTATAACACCAAATCTATTTAAATAGTATTTTTTTCTTTCATCAATTATATTACTAATTTTTTGAAAACATTCAATACAATTGTCATTTTCTATTCCTTTTTTAAAAGGCCATGTAATTACTATTTCATCACCAACATATTGATAAACCTCGCCTGATGTTTCAAGAATTGCATTAGTCATTCCAGCATAATAAGACTTAATAAAACTGAAGTATTTTTCATGTCCTATCTGTTCAGCGATAGTTGTAGAAGACTTTATGTCAAGAAACATAAAAATTCTTTTTTCCAAATTTGGTTTATTATACTTGCCAATAAAAAAATTATACAACAAATCAATTCCTAAATATTCTCCTAATTCAGAAATTATGAGGGCCAATAGTAATACCAAACCCGAGTAAACTACAACACTCCAAAATGCAAAAGAATTCATAAATCTAATCAAGTCATTTAATACATCCTTACTCAGAGTACTATCATAAAAACCAACTGTTCTATTAATTATGGTAACCGTTATAAGAAAAAGGATGATTAGTAGAATGTAGATAATACCTTTGCCAAGAATCTTAAACCAAAGTGCTTTTTTTTCGAACACATTTTTAAGAAACATTATCTCTATTGCTCCCTGAACAGTACCCATTATTAATGATCCAAATGATATATACACTAAGGAATTTTTAAAACTATATTGATTCCCAGTAGATATATAAACAGTTGAACGACCTAGTAAACCAGCTTCCAACAAAACATAGGCAAACCCAAATAACAGCCAAATAACCGCAAATGGAATTACCTGTTTACAATATCTTATATATTTAGCTGAAATCAATTGTCCAAAAAGGTTTGAAATTAATCAAATATACTATTTATGCATATTGTAAAAGCCTTAAGTAGAGGGTAAAAGTATATCAATGAAGATACTATTCAGCATGCATAACGTTAAAAATATTGAAAGTCCTTATATCCAACCTCTTTGGACTGGAAGTTATGGCTTCAAGCCCTTAATCTAAAAATAATTTTTGGGAAACATTTCAATTAAAAAACATTAAAATATTTACATTTGTACTAGATGAAAGACTGGATTATAGTATTGAGTATTAATACTAGTTCACAAATGGTCAACACGAAACATAGTATTTAGCATAACTCCAGTAAATAAAGGGATTAAAACGCAAGGTTTGAATCCTGTCGAGGTCACAAATAAGCAAAAAAGCCCACACATTTTGTGTGGGCTTTTTTGTTTTACCTAACCGATAAGGCCATCTCACTCATTTAAACAACACACACACCTTTTCTATGTTTTAATTATCATTTGTTATAAATAGTTTTAAAAGAGACAACCTAAAGATTTGAAAAAATGAAAAAAACAGTAATGATTATCGTCATATTGATTGGCTTCATTTCTTGCAAATCAACTACACAAATGCATTACAACGTATCTAGCAGGAATTTTGAATATATCCCAATAGATCCTATTGAATATGGTTATGACATTCCTGTTATAGAAAATGGTGCTAAAAAGTATAAGGATATGTTTTTAGCAACCAAAGAGGAAAAATTAAATTTTTTAGTGAACGAGAATGTTCTTGTAAGCATACTAGAACTTACAAAAAATGGCGAAATAAATTTGGGGCCATCGGCAGTTTCAATAAAGAACGGTCAATATAGAATTGTAATGGATTATTCTAAACACAAAACAGTAAATAATGATAACTTAGGTTCTGCAAGAATTGGTGTTGGACTTAGATTAATAGCTAAAATAAAGTCTAACAAAAGTAATGTTGCTTTTGGAGACTTATTTGCCCTTGGTATTGCTGCTGACTCCAACCATGTTCAAGGGACTCTGGCTATTGAGGTCATTGGAATAAAATCTAAAGATGTAACTAATATAATTCCATTTCCAAGTGAAATAAACCCAACAACTATACAACATGCCATGCAAGCCATGGCGACCATTAAATCCAAAATTTATGATGATACCACTCAAATATTTCCACAGATAATAGCTATAAAACAAAACAATAGCGCAACAAATTCATATAGAGAGTTGGTTAGTGGGTTAAATCACTAAAAAAATAACCTATATATAAATTCAAATGATGCTTTATAGTACTTTAAGGTGAATAGGTTTTTTAATATCTTTAATAGATGAAAATCTTCATCAATGGTGTTGTCTAAGAATTTAAACTTGATTAAAAACAAGAAGCTGGCAATACCAAATATAGACAATAACAATTTATGTTAATAGTAAACATAGCAGGCCTAAGTATTCTCACTATATTTCTTCTGTTCATTTTTCAAAAGCAGAATAAAATGACCAGTGATTATATGCTTATTATTACGATTGTACTTATAGCAGGTATTTTTGTAGGCGACCTTTGGATAAGACAAGGACTTAATAGTTTTAATTTTGTTTTAGAAAAGATAACCAGTTTTTATGTTCTCCCTTCCTTTCTAACATATTCAATGTTACTCATTAGTGATGACAATAAACTAAAAAAGAAATGGTGGTGGTTTGTTTCTTTCGCAGTAGCTTTTTCAATTTTTATTTTTATTGATTTTATGTTTTTAATCGACTACGATGTAGAGCTGTTAACAATTCAACATAGAACACCTTCTGCTGCATATCAGTTTTTTTATAGAGGAGGGAATGTTTTTGTTTTTATTTCTCTTCTTTGGTTTTTAAAGCAATTAAAACAGTATCAACAAAAAATTAAAAATGATTATTCTTTTATTGAGACTATTCGGTTAACATGGCTTGAAAATTTTACATGGACCTATTTTATAAATAACTTGCTTATTCTGTTAATATCGTTGGCATTTAGTTTTTTGCATTGGGGAAGTTTGGAAACACTCTATTTCGTCGTTTTTGTTTCAATTGTATTATCACTGTTTTATTTATGTTATAATGGTATTAGACAATATTCCTTGGTAGAATTTAATAATTCCTTAGGCTTAAATAGCAAAGTTGAAATTAAAGTAAAAAAAACAACCTCAACTATACAAGACAAAAGTTCCAGTAAGTACAAATCTTCATCATTGTCAAATGAGGAAATGGAGTCTATTTTCAAACAGATTAAACAGCTTTTTGAAAAGGAGAAAGTTTACTTAGAGCCACAACTTAAGGTTCAAGATTTATCTAAAACTATTAATGTGACTACACATAACATTTC
The DNA here is from genome assembly GCF_056326165.1 of Saonia sp. Classification (NCBI taxonomy): domain Bacteria; kingdom Pseudomonadati; phylum Bacteroidota; class Flavobacteriia; order Flavobacteriales; family Flavobacteriaceae; genus Saonia; species Saonia sp. Next base: position 35,466 of record NZ_JBWFBN010000010.1, on the reverse strand, counting down.
CCAAACAATTAATTCTAAAGCGCAACAATCATTTTATGATTATGTAAATGAATACAGGACGGAACATTTTAAAGTTCTTTTAGCAAAACCTGAAAATAGAAAGTTTACCATTCTTGCTCTAGGAATAGAAAGTGGTTTTAACTCCAAAGCAACCTTAAATCGTATATTCAAAAAGCAAGTTGGAGTTTCTCCTAAAGAATATCAAAAGGCTCACTTTATAGTCTGAGCTAATTCGTTTCCTTCAAAGTAGTCTCAAATCAGCGTTTGAAGCATTTCATTTTTTATTAGCACTCATTTTTGCATCAAAATTATTAATCAATAAACGATGTAATCATGAAACAAAATTCAATCAATCACGGACAGTCATTTTTCAACTTAATTTTTTTAGCATTACTCTTCTTTAGTATCTTTTTAACAAATGCTCAGGATAAAGAGAATAGTACAATTTCAAACACTTATTTTGATGGCCCATATGTAGGTCTCAATATAGGTTCGCAAAACATTTTTGGTGGAGCTCTTATTAATGATTTGGATGTTTTGGGTCAAAAATCAGGTTTAATTGTTGAATTCGCACTAGGATATCGAAAGCAAATAGCAAATGATAGATTGGTTCTTGGTGCGGAAATCCAATTCGGAATTACGGACGGCGACTTAGAACAGATAGATACCAGAAACCAAATGAAAATCGATTATGAAAATAATTCTCAATTCGGATATGGGTTTAATGTCGGAGCAGCATTGGGAAAAAATAAAAATATTCTATTAAGCTCGTACGCCTTCGTAACAAAGAGAGATTTTGATATCAAAATTGCAGAGACCAATGGGTCAACTTTCACCCAAAAAGATGGGCAACGATTTTTGAGATATGGGCTTAGGTTGGAATCTCCTATTTATAAGCGATTTTATATAAAAGCTTCTATTGGCCGTGTATATGTCAATTATGAAGATTTGGCCACGAATATAGATGTTGATGACAAATGGGATTTTGCGATAGGGGCTAACTATCAATTTTAATTAAAAATGAATTATTAACCATGAAAAATACTTTCATTATTCTCATTACGTTAGTTTGCTTTATTAGCTCCTCCTGTATAGATAAAGTGTCAAAATTGGAGTATCAAATAGTAACTGAAGATATTGATAATTTTTGGAAAGCTTATGATGCTTTGGCTACATCAAAAGATAGTATTGCTACATTCCAAGTACTGTTTTTAGATAAAGCAACTCCCGAATTCAAAAAATTCATAGAATTAAGAGGTTTTTTTTCTGAACAATATGTGTCAATGGCAAAAAATAATCCAAAATTTCTAAAATCAATAAGACCTAAACTCGAATCTATAAAAAACAGGAGAAAGGAAATTGATAAGGTTTATGAAGATATGACAGAACTATATGAACCTTTTAAGTCACCAGATATTTGCTTTGCTGTTAGCCCACTTATGACAGGAGGAACTACAGATAAAGGGTTAATGCTATTAGGGTCTGAAATTGCGATTGCAAGCCCTGTTACAATTGACTTGTCAGAAATACCCAATTTTTTAAAAAAAATATTAGAAACCAAAAAAGGCAACATCTTGCATTTGGTAGCTCATGAGATGGTGCACACGCAACAACCTTTAGGCGATAACACCAATGAATCCTTATTATCTCAAGCAATTATTGAAGGAGCTGCGTCTTTTATTTCTACAATTATTATGGGGGAACAGACCATGAGTTTGTCAATATTTAATTATGGAGAATCACATGAAAAAGAATTGTGGAAAGAGTTTTATCAAGATGTACAACAAAACAAAGGTTATAAAGATACGGATTGGTTTTACAATTACTTTTCTAATAGACCCCCAGACTTGGGATACTATATAGGATATAAGATTTGTGAATCATATTACAAAGAAAGCTCAGATAAAAAGTTGGCAATTAAAGAAATAATAGAAATGAAAGACGCCGAAGCTTTTCTAGAGAAAAGTAAATATCACTTGAACTAAAGAGGTGAAAATAATAAAAATCTAATAACAAACTATAAGATTGGGTAAAACGCAGCGACAAATTTATCCATTTGTTTAAAAAATAGTAGCATGAAAATACTTCTCATTTCGATTGGAACTCGCGGAGATATAGAACCATTTTTGGCAATTGCAGAAATGCTTCAAAAAAAAGGGCATGAAACCTTTTGTTGTTTTCCCGAACAGTTCCGAGCGCTTACTATCGAAGCCAAACAAGACTTCATCGGCTTAAGCGCTAAGTTTCTTGAATTATTGGATAGTAAAGAGGGTAAAATAGTAATGGGAGGTAAAGCGTCCTTTTTTGAAAAAGTAAATGCCTACTACCGACTGTACAAAGAATCATCAGTGATTAACAAACTACTTGTAAAGCAGCAAGCAGCTATCATCAAAAAAGTTCAACCAGATAGAGTCGTTTTCCACATTAAAGCTATTCTTCCCTTATTCTGGGGTGTTGAAAATCCAGAAAAGGCAATCTTGGTAAGCCCGATTCCTTATTTAATCCATGACACGAAGAATCATGGTCATATTGGTTTTAACAAGAACTATGGGGCACTAATAAATAAACTAACCTATACTCTTACAAATTTTGGACTTCTCAAGAATGTACGAGCGGCAATAAAAGAACTTAGTGCCTTTAAAAAAATTACTTCAAAACAATTGAAGGAAACACTGTTAACATCTAAAATAGTGTTTACGGTTTCCCCATCACTCTTTTCCAGACCCGTACATTGGCCACAAAACGTACAGGTTTTAGGGTATCATGAAAGAAATAAGATAAATTCATGGAATGCCGATGAAATGTTAAAAGCATTTATTGCGCAACATGACAAAATCCTATTCGTAACCTTTGGTAGCATGACAAATGAAAACCCAGAGGAAAAGACAGCAATTATTTTGGATATAGTGCAAGACTATAACATTCCTACCATAATAAACACGTCCTCTGGTGGCCTATTAAACCCTAAAATATATAATCGAGACCTAGTCCATTTTGTGCATGATATACCTTATGATTGGATATTTCAAAAAATTCATGCCACGATACACCATGGTGGTTCTGGGACTACACATACAGCTTTGAAGTATGCTTGTTCGACCTTAATTATCCCGCATATTATGGATCAGTTTATGTGGAATAAATTGATTCATAATCTCGGTGTTGGGCCTAAAGGAATAGCAGTGAAAAAAATGAGCAGAAAGAATTTAGAACCTAAGCTATTGGATTTGTTCCAAAATAATGTTTATAAGGAGAGGGCCAAACAGGTTTCCGAGCAAATTAAAAATGAAAAATTTGATGAAAAGTTGTGCCAATTTATTCTATAGAAACTAAATATAATTAATAAACTCAATAAGATATGTTCGTTACCATAACCTGTATAGAACTCAAAACTCCGTTAAAATTTTTCAAATTGTCCCTTTTTGCACTGCAGGTGTCTAACCAAATGAAGGCGTCAAACTCCATAGAATTCAAGAAAAAAGGTTTTTGGACAAAGCATTACACCATGACCCTTTGGAGAAATAAAGAAGATATGAGGGCATTTGCCCATAACGGAGCCCATCTTGATGCGATAAAGAACTCTAAATCAATAGCAAAAGAAATCATAACGTTGACGATTGAAGCGGAACAACTTCCGAATTGGAAAGAAGCTCAAGTTTTGTTAAATAGTAAAGGTAAGAAGCACATCTATTAAATATTTATCAATTTAAAAAAATAAATAATGAAGTATTTTAAAATTTTAATAATGTTATTATTTACTATAACATTAAGTGCTCAATCATTTTCAGGCACCATTGATTATGGAGTATCATCTTTTAGTTTCAAGATTAAACTGACTAAAACAGATAATCATAGTAATGCCTTTTTTTCTAGCATCGAGATGAACGCTTATGAAATCCCATGTCAAAATACAATCTTCAAAAAAGACTCTCTTGCGTTCTATGTGGTTAGTGATTATTATACTTACGAATACATATATATGAAGCGTAATAAAAAATTTAAAGGCCACCTAAAGGTTTACGCCAATAAAAATGAGCAATTATTGAACACATTTGAATCAGATTTGGTTGAGGAAAAGACAACTGATATAAAAATGATTGAAAAACAAGAGGTTAGTTTTATTTCCAATGGGTTACAGTTTTACGGAACATTATGGAATCCCTTAAGTTCAATTCAAAAGGGTTTGTTTTTCGTTACATCCTCTCAAGGAAATGACCGAAGTGGTTCCAATGCCGAAGCTTCATATTTTGCAAATATTGGGTATACCATTTTTAATTATGATAAACGAGGAACTGGAAAATCTGAAGGCAATTGGCAATCAGCAACCATAGAAGAACTATGTTCAGATGATATTAATGCCATTCATTTTTTTGTGAAAACCACTGGTCTTTCACTATCTAAAATTGGAATAAAAGGCAGTAGTCAAGGAGGCATCAAAATACCCTATATTTTGGCAAAAATACCTGAGCTCAAATTTGGAATTTCAGTCAGTTGCCCTAGCGGAACACTCTTGGAGAGTGATTTAAATAGTTGGAGAAATTTAAACATAGGGCATATTGGTCAAGAAAATATAACTATTGCTACAAAAGTTCAAAAAGCGGGATATAACTATTTGGCAAATAATTTGAGCTATAAAAAATTAAACTCTATTACAAATAAACATAACAATCAAGATTGGCTTAAATACATCTGGATTCCAAATGAACATATTCAAAAAGATGATAAGCTAAACTTTAGTGGACTCCCTTATTTTAAAAAAAATAACCAGCCAATATTGATAATTCAAGGGCTATCAGATAATGTAATTCCCAAAAACAGCTACCATATTATTGAAAAAGCTATTAAAAAATCGAAGACCAAAAAGTATGAAATTTTGACTTTGGAAAATACGACGCATTCAATGACTAATTTGGATAAAGAGTTCCCCTATTTTCAAATGCTATCACCAAAATATTTAGTCTCAATAGTTGAATGGATTAATAACCAAAATAAAGTCAAACAAAAGTAATGTTGCTTTTGGAGACTTATTTGCCCTTGGTATTGCTGCTGACTCCAACCATGTTCAAGGGACTCTGGCTATTGAGGTCATTGGAATAAAATCTAAAGATGTAACTAATATAATTCCATTTCCAAGTGAAATAAACCCAACAACTATACAACATGCCATGCAAGCCATGGCGACCATTAAATCCAAAAATTTATGATGATACCACTCAAATATTTCCACAGATAATAGCTATAAAACCTAATAAAACCAACCATTATACACAAGTTGACTTAATTGAAAGCTTAAGTGTGAAAAAATAATTGTAATACCCGGTACCAAGCTGAAATATTTTATATAGAAAAGCCCAACCCATAAAAGAGTCAGGCTTTTTCATCAACCAACATAACCAACCACTTTTCTCATCATAAGGTTCTATAACAACCAAAAAATCACAAAACCAAGATTTCCCTATGACAAAAAAATTAATCTTTCACCCCAAATTTTTTGAGTATATCTTCCATTAGACACCATTTTGTGAAAGAGGATTGCAATAAATTTGCGCCAACAAAAGCAGTAAACCACAACCAGTTCATATTTACTTTTATAGCAAGTACTACACTTATCAATATAAATGTTCCTGCGACTGCTCTTACGATTCTATTTTTCATATTATTAGTTTTAAATGTGTTTTTCAATGGGAACAACAACCGCCTTTATAGGATTGTTCGTTTCCATGTTACTGTTAAACTTTTCTATTAAGCCAAATAAGGCATCTATTTTTTCTTCTGATGTAAAAGAAAAATACATGTTAGATTCAGTACCGTTTTGCTCACTAGGAAACCAACTTGATTTTCTTAATAAAGACGGAGCGTTTTTATAGCCGTCTATATCTGAGCCACTAAAGTTTTCAATACCTGCCTTTTTAAATAATTGTAGAATTTCTTTATGAAATTGTTCTACAACAGTTACAATTAATAGTTTCATTTGAATTTAATTTTAACGTCAATTCGAGCGTAATCAAGAATATATTGTAATTATACCACACCTAATAGGTCTCGACTGCGCTCGACCAGACAAATTATTCATAATTTTTGCGTTCAATCATATAATAAACCAATGGCACAACCAATAATGTCAGTACTGTAGAAACAATGGTCCCTCCCATTAATGAAATGGCTAAACCTTGAAAAATAGGGTCAAACAGAATTACAAATGCTCCTATAACAACGGTTCCTGCAGTAAGTAAAATTGGAGTTGTACGTACTGCGCCGGCCTCAATAGCCGCTTGTTTTAACGGAATACCTTCTGCCAACCGTAGGTTGATAAAATCAATCAGCAGTACAGAGTTCCGAACCATAATTCCCGCTAAGGCAATCATACCAATAAAGGAGGTTGCAGTAAAAAAGGCTCCCATAATCCAATGACCAAGCACAATACCTATTAATGATAAAGGTATAGCGACCATCATTACAATTGGTGCTTTAAAGTTTTGAAACCACCCCACAATTAAAAGATAAATAATGATGATGGCTCCCATAAAGGCAATACCCAAATCTCTAAATACCTCTAAGGTTATTTGCCATTCACCATCCCATTTTACGGTATAATCATCTTCGTATTTGGGTTGCTCTAAGTAGAGTTCGTCTAGTTTGTATCCTTCAGGCAATTTTACATTTTTCAATTTGTCTTCCATCCCCAAAATAGCGTATACAGGACTTTCTAATTCGCCTGCCATATCTGCCATTACATAAACCACTCGTTTTTGGTTCTTTCTATAAATACTCTTGGCTTTTGTTGTAGGGTTTATTGCTACTAAATCACCAACGGTAATCATTTGACCTTGTTCCGACTTTACTTTCAATTGTGAAATATCACTTAGGGTCGATTTCTCTTTTTCATCCAAAGCCAATAGTAATCCCACTTGATTAGAAGCATGTTCATCATACAAAGTTGTAATGGCCCTGTTAGATAATGCCATATTCATGGTATATGCAATTTGTTGTGGCGCAACACCATACAACATCGCTTTTTCCTTGTCGATAATGAATTCATATTCCACTTGGTCTGCTTCTACCATCCAATCTATATCTACAACATCATCGGTGTTTTTAAGAATGTTTTGTACTTGATTGGCAACATCAATCTGAGTATCATAATCGGGTCCATAAATTTCTGCTACAATAGTTGATAGAACTGGAGGGCCTGGCGGTACTTCAACCATTTTTACGTTGGCATTGTATTTACCTGCTATTTTCTGAATTTCTGGGCGTAGCAATCTGGCAATATCATGACTTTGCGCCGTACGCTCTTCTTTGTCAATTAAATTCACTTGAATATCAGCCATATTACTCCCACCACGTAAATCGTAATGACGTACTAGGCCATTAAATGTAATTGGTGCAGAAGTACCAACATAGCTTTGATAGGTTACTACTTCTGGCCGCGTAGATAAATACTGTGCAATTTCTTGTGAAACAACTGCTGTACGCTCTAAGGTTGTGCCTTCAGGCATATCAATGACTACCTGAAATTCATTTTTATTATCAAAAGGAAGCATTTTTACAGCAACTGATTTTGTGAAAAACATTGCTACGGAGCCCATTAGCAATAAAAAAGTGATTCCTAAAAACAGCCATCTTTTGGTTTTATTTTCAATTAAAGGACGTTCAAACTTATTGTACATTTTGTAGATGAACGTTTCTTCCATAGGTTTTTCAACCTTTTCTACAGCTCCTTTCCCGTCTACGTAACGGGCAGGTTTATCCTTCTCACGAAGAAAAATATACCCTAAATATGGTGTAATTGTTAATGCTACAAACAAGGATAAAATCATGGCAATAGAAGCACCTATTGGCATCGGACTCATATAAGGGCCCATTAACCCAGAAACAAATGCCATGGGTAATACAGATGCAATTACGGTAAAGGTTGCTAAAATTGTAGGATTCCCCACTTCATTTATAGCATACAAAGCTGCTTGTTTAAAGGGCAACCGTTTCATCTTAAAATGCCGGTGCATATTTTCGGCAATAATAATGGAGTCATCTACCACAATACCCGTTACAAATACCAATGCAAAAAGTGTGATTCTGTTTAGCGTATAATCGAGCATATAATAACTCAAAAGCGTTAATGCAAAGGTGATGGGAACGGATAAAAATACAACCAATCCACCACGCCAACCCATGGCCAACATTACTACGAAAGTTACGGCAATAATAGAACCGATAAGGTGCAATAGTAGTTCTGATACTTTATTAGATGCTGTTTCACCATAATTTCTGGTGACTTCTACATGTACATCATCTGGTATCAAATCACGGCGTAAATGATTTACCTTATCTAAAACTACATCTGCGATTTTCATGGCATCTGCCCCTTTTCGCTTGGCGATGGAAATAGTTACCGCAGGATATTCTGATTTATAATCCGATGCTTTTACACTCGCTTGTCCAAATCCTAAACTCACATAATTCGTTGGCACTTCTGGGCCATCAATAATTTGAGCTATTTGCTTTAAATAAATAGGTTGATTTTGTTGAACACCAACAACTAGGTTTTCTACATCTTCGGTAGATTCTAAAAACTTACCCGTTGTTACCAAAAACTCGGTATCAGATTTATTAAAGCTGCCAGCACTTAGTTGTGTGTTATTGGCTTTAATCATTTTAGAAACCGATAAAAAATCTAACCCACTTGCGGCAAGTTTATCTTTGTCTAGAACTACTCGTAATTGTCGGTTTCTACCTCCAATTTTATGCGTAGAAGCAACATCATTAACCTTTTCAATTTCATTGGTAAGCTCTTGCGCAATCTGTTTTAATTGATAATCATCATAATTTTCACTCCATAACGTTACCCCCAACATAGGTACATCATCAATGGCGCGTGTTTTTACCAGAGGAAACGTAACACCTTCTGGCATTTGGTCCATATGCTTGTTAATCTCATTATAAAGTTTTACAAACGAACGTTCAATATCTTCGCCTACATAAAACTGAACAATAACCATTCCCTGTTCTTTCATTGATGTTGAATACACATACTCAACACCTTTGATATTAGAGATTAATTTCTCCAATGGTTTTATAACTCTGGATTCTACTTCGGTAGGGCTTGCCCCTGGATATCCCACAAAAATATCTGCCATAGGAACATCTATCTGTGGTTCTTCCTCACGTGGAATTAAAAACGAACTATACACTCCAATAACCATAAAAACGACCATTAAAAGCACAGTAAGCTTGGAACCAATAAAAACTTTGGCAATTTTTCCTGCTAAACCTTCTTTCATCTTTCTAAAAATTTATAGTTATTGAACTGAAATTTTCGCTCCATTAAAAAGTTTTCCGTTTGATGAAACTATGTAAGATTCATCAGCAGATAATCCTGATAAAACTTCCACATGCTCGCCATAAGTTCGTCCCAAACGCAACCATCGCAGTACTGCGGTATTACTTTGACTTATCGAATAAACCCCAGATAATTGACCTCTTTCAACAAGTGCTTCTTTTGGAATCAACACCAAATTTGACGATGCCGTTGTTTTTTCTACAGGAAATTGAACCGTTGAAAACATACCTGACAAAACATTTTTAACGGTGTCAATTAATGCAACCTTCACTAAAAATTGCCCACCTGTATTTTTAGCAGATGTACTTACCTCGGTTACTTTTCCTTTTATCGTTTTGTTTATAGATTTCACCAATACATTGACTGAAGTTCCCATCTTTATTTGATGAATTTCATTTTCAGGAACCATAGCCATAACTTCAAATTTATCAGGGGATTCTACAGATATTAAAGGCACTCCTGGATTTGCCATATCGCCAACTTCAATGAATTTATTGGTTACAACACCATTAAAAGGTGCTTTAATATTTGCATATGCGAATTGAGAATTAATTTCATTCTTCATATGGTTTGCAGCCTCTAGCCGTGCTTTTGCCATTTCAAAATGAGCAGTCATATCATCCAATTCTTTTTGTGAAGCACTATTGTCGCTAAACAAATTTTTAAATCGGTTATAATCTTTTTCAGCATTCTTATAAGCAGCCGTTGCTTCAGTAATACCAGCATTAACCTGTGCCGCTTTTGCTTGTAAATCAGCATTGTTTATAGAGAGTAGTAACTGCCCTTTTTTAACCTTATCGCCAACTTTTACATGGGTTTTAGTTACAAAGCCCATCATGCGTGTGCTTAGATTAGCGCTATTTACTGCCTGAATTTTTCCACTTGCCGTTAAAAACGGATTGTTTGTATTCGCTTCAACTTTATTGACTTGCACTTTAATTGCTGGTGAATTATCCACGGCAATTTTATGCTCATCGCTACCACAACTTGTGATAAAAATTGAGATGATACTTACTGCGATTATGTAGGTGTATTTTTTCATGTTATAAAATTTATTTACTTTTTATTTTGATATGCATCTCGATACAAATTTCTCGTTCCTCAAAATTCACTCGATGTGACAGCGTCAGTTCGAGTATTCCGACAAAGAAGGAATGTATCGAGAACTATTCTTTAGTTAAAAATTGCAAATAAGCTTGCGCATAATTGTATTCAAAAATGGTTTGATAATACGCTAACTGTTTTTGTGAATATTGTGTTTCGGCCATTAGTAGGTCCGATGTTTTTTCAAGACCTTCTTTAAACCTGTTGGTTCTGATTCTTAAAGATTCTGCAGACTGTTCTAAGCTCAATTCTGTTAGTTTTAGTCTATTTTCAGCATCTATAAACATTCTATTGGCTTTGTTTAGTTCCAATTGACTTTGAGACACATATTGCTCATATTGCAATTTAGATTTCTCGTATTCCGCTTTACTTTTCTGTGCTTTTCCAAAACGCTTTGAACCTTGAAAAATATCCCAACTTAACTGCGCGCCAAAAGTGTATCCGTTTGCATCAGCTTGAAAAATTTCATCATCGTATAATTCATAACTACCAAAGGCATTTAAGCGTGGTAAAAATGCCATTTTATCAGCCTTGTGCATAGAACCATACGCGTTGGACGCCAATTGCATGGCTTTGACATCGGAACGATTTTCTGAAATGCTTTCGACCTCAACTCTATTAAAAGATGAAACCGATAAACTGTCTACGGGGCTAAAAATGACATCGTCCTTATTGTTCATCAAAAAGGACAGATAGTTGGAAGCATTTTCTACATTGCTTTTTGCCGTCTGTAACTGATTTTTAACTTCGGTCACTCTAATATCAACCAACAAAACATCTGCACGTTGAATGTATCCTTGTTTAAAACTATCATCCGCCAGTTTTTTGTTTGCATTTGCCGCCGTCAATGCTTTTTCCAAAACAGCAACACCTTTATAGGCTAATTGAAGCTGCATGTACGCCTTTTTCACTTCCAACAATAAATAGTCAGCAGTTCTTTGTGTTTGCATTTCCATGGCATCCATTTTTGTCTTGGCTGCTTTTCGTTGATAGATTCCGTCTACATTTATCAAAGGCTGTAAAATTTCAACCTTGGTAGCATAGTTTTCAATCTGTGAAGGGTCATTCAACAAACTGGGATTAAAATCAGACTGAGTTAATACCTCCTGATTCAATATAGAACCAAATGCCATTAAAGGATTTGTAGTGGCCATACCGGTGTGGGAAGCCGTTATATTCGGTAAGAAAATAGCGTTAGTAGTTCTATAATCTGCCTTTGCTTCATTATACTCCTGTTCGGATATTTTAAGGGATGTGTTTTTCTCTGAAACGGTAAGTAGTACTTCATCTTTAGAAATTGGTATGATTTCTTGTGATTGAAGTTTTACATGAAGAAACAATACAAAAAACATTAAAACGTATATATTTTTATTCATTCTTTTTAATTTGATGGAACAAAAGTAGGTTAGCAAATACAGCCTGGAAGTAACTTAGGTTACCCAGCTTTGTATCTATTGTTACATTAAAATCTTATTTGAGAGTTCAGTTGTGGTTAAACAGAAATAAAAAAGGGAAACGCGTAAGCGTTTCCCTTTCTATGCATGAGTAGTATTAAACCTATTTTTTTAGAATACTGTCCAAAACTTCTTTTTTGTCCAATTTTTTTGTACAAAAAAACCAATCTTCACATTCCAATTCTTCATTGGCGGTCATTCTTTCTTCTGCAACACCACAAGAACCAGCTGGTGAAATAATAACATCATCTCCAGGGTTCCAATCCGCAGGAGTAGCTACTGAGAATTTATCTGAAGTCTGCATTGCAATTAGAGCTCGGTATATTTCATCAAAATTTCTTCCTAAACTTAATGGATAATATATGATTGCTCTGATAATACCTTTGGGGTCAATAAAAAAAACAGCTCTTACAGCTTGCGTTTTACTTTCACCAGGCTGAATCATCCCATATTTATTCGCCACATTCATTGAAATATCTTCTATTAAAGGGAACTTAACTTCAATGTTTTTCATTCCATTAAAAGTAATTTTATCTTTAATAGTTCGTAGCCAAGCAATATGGCTATATAAGCCATCAATGGACAACCCTACTAGTTTACAGTTTGCTTTGTTGAATTTTTCTTCAAGGTGTGCAAACGTCATAAATTCTGATGTGCATACTGGTGTAAAATCTGCGGGATGACTAAAAAGAATAGCCCATTCTCCAGCATAATCTGAAGGAAAATTAATTTCTCCTTGCGTAGTAGTTGCTATAAATTCTGGGGCTTTATCACCTATTCTTGGCATTGACACCACTTCCTTTTCTTGATATTCATTTGTAGTTTCCATATTATTTTATTTATATATTATATGGTAAAATTAGAGGGACAAGATTAAGATTTGTGTGACATTTATTACACTCGCGATATGATTGTTCTATGCGACAATTGATTTTTCTAATACATTCTATAATTATGATTCTTGTCTGGTTCCTCCATGCCCTCCTGCTACAACCAGCATTATTTTTATGCTCAAATAAATGAACTTAAAAAGTTGAATGATGGGGTTCATCATTTTAAACCGTTGGTATTTTGATATTCTTTGTGTCATAATTGAAATTTTTTTAGATTCTTATTCCGGAATCAACCACCAAAATGGTTTCATTTTGGCTTTGTATATAAATGCGTAGTGCAGGGCTAGTTTTAACCAATGACCTGCCAATCCTATTTCTCCAAAGGTTTTACCTAGTTTCCTTCCTTTTGTGTTTGGGTATTTATTATAATCTGGTACAATGGGATACGTAGTAATACTAATTCCACTTCCTTTTGTCATGCCATAACCTGCAGAAGCTATACAAGCTGCACCCATATTCCCCATAGAACCTTTATGATGTAAAGATGATGTACCGCCTTTTTTTATCGTATCTATAATATTATCAGCAACAATTTTCGCAGTAATACCAGATGGCATTCCTGTTCGTGGTGGCGAAGGTGATATTGGTGTTCCATTTTTACTTACCCGAGGTTTAGATATAGCATGTGGTGGTGCAAATGCAATACCTGGAGCAAATATATTTGGGTATGAAGGGTTTTGATATGTCTCCGGCCAATCTTGAACAGACCATTCTTCATAAGGTTTGGGTGTATAATCAGCATCCACTATCATAAACCCTTTAAAGAGCTTTTCTGTGATTTCCGTGCCTGTTTTATCGTATGCCGTAAATCCATGTCCAGAAAACGCAGGAATCAGCATTGCAAAATCATAAGTTTCTGATTTGTATTGGCCTTCTAAAGTTTCATAATGAGCTATACCATCTTCAATTTTGTTTACTCCAGCACCAATAATCCATTTTATATCTCTATCCTCAAAAACCATCTCTACTAGCTCATTGGATTTCATGATATTACTGCCATAACTAAGTAGCATACCGTCCATACCAAAATCTCCTAACTCATGCTCATTAGCTATCCAAGTGATTTCTGCTTTATCTCTTACTTTGTGCCGTCTAAGTTCCTGTTCCACATTCAAAATATATTCAAATGCGGCTCCTTGGCAAGTAGATTTGGCATGTCCCGTACCAATAAGAATCTTGGCGATCTTACCTTGTTTCATTTGTTGAATTAACTCATTTAAAGCACCCCAAGCTTCTGTTGCATGACCATAAGTACATACGGAATACGTATTATTATTTCCTGGCTTTAATCCTTCTGTAGCTTCAAAATTTAATCTTGGACCCGTACCATTGATAAGATAATCATAGGTGACTTTTTCTTTTTCTCCTTTTTGTTCTCCAACAACATATTCAACCATAACATATGGTTTGTCAACATCTTGGTCTCCTTCAGGATGAAAAGTAACAGCCTTTGCTTGTTTATAATCAATGTTTTTCTTCTTATATAAAGGAGCTAATGGAAATAGAATGTCTTTAGGTTTCATTCTACCAATACCTACCCAAATATTGGAAGGAATCCATTGATAATTACTATTAGGAGAAACCACCACCACCTCATGCTCTTTGGATAGTTTTCTCCTTAAATGGGTTGCTGCAACATGACCAGAAATTCCGGCTCCTAAAACTACGATTCTTGACATATCCTTATTTTTAATAAAGTTAGCTTTCAAGTCACTTTCTCAAAATGATATATATCATACTGATACTGAAGTGATAAAAAGTAATATGTACTAAAGGTTATACTTTAAAGTAGTTTTTGAAGTAACTTATGTTACATACATAAAGTAGTTAAATACCGCTTTATTATTTAATGCTCTCCGTAACCCACGTTATCCATTTTTCCTTTGAAAACCCTATACTGTATTATCATATAGAGGATTACAAGAATAACTGCCACAATAAACCAGTTTAAACCAACGGATAGCCCGTAATTATCTGCTGCCACATTATACAAAGTCAAAGAAGGGTTGACGTCGTTGGTTGAAGGCAACACTTTAGGAAAAATTGATGCTGCTGTGGAAGCAAATGCTCCAAATAAAAATAAAGATGAAAATAGAAAAGGCTGACCATCTTTTTTAAAAGATTTCACCTTAAACAAACCAAGTAAACCTATGAAGGTGATTAATGGAAAAATCCATAACCAAGGCATTTCTATAAAATTATGAAAAGGTTTAGGTTCTATAATGTGCCAAACTAATAGTGAAGCTATTACCAAAGCCAACAATATAAAATTGAGTGTAAAAACTAATTCTTTAAGCTTCTCATTCAATCCAGAATTGGTTTTAAATAGTATCCAATTTGCACCATGAATTGTGAGCGTCACTACAGCTACTAATCCTAATAAAACTGTAAACCAATCTATAATCCCCAAATGTTCCGCTTGTGGACTAAAAGTAGGGTTCCATAAGGGTAAAAAGAAATAATGCGCTTCCTGAGTAGAAACCCCATTTTCTACCATACCCAAATTAACACCTCTAACAATATTCCCTAAAGCAATGCCAAAAAATAATGCCAATAAAAGGCTGGCTATACCAAAGGCTTTATCCCAGATACTTTCCCAGAGGGGATTATGAACTAGCCCTCTTAATTCTAAGCCAATTGCTCTAAAAATAAGCAACCACAAAATCATAATCAATGGTAAATAAAAACCGCTAAAAGAGGAAGCGTACAAGGTAGGAAAGGCAAAAAACAAAACACCACCCGAAGCAATAAGCCAAACTTCATTGGCATCCCAAAATGGACCAATGGCATTGGTAATTACCTTTTTATCTTTTTCATTTTTGGCAAAAAACAAATGAATGATACCTGCACCAAAATCATAGCCATCTAAAATTACATAAACAGCCAACATGGTCATTAAAACTATGTACCAAAATAATTCCATAGTTAGTGTTTTATAATTTCGGGTCCCTTGTTAATTATTTTACCTGCCAACATTACAAACAGTAATCCTAACAATAAATATAACCCGATAAACCCTAATAAGGTAAATAAGGTGTTTCCAGCAGATACTGTTGGTGAGGCTCCCTCTGAAGTCCGTAACAAATTATACACCAACCACGGTTGCCTGCCAAGTTCTGCAGTATACCAACCCGTCGTATTGGCAATATATGGAAAGGGAAGCATAAACAAGAGCGACCATAAAATCCATTTTGTTTTATACAGTCTTTTTCGTAAAAGTTGAACGAGCGCTATAAACATTAAACCAATAAAAATGGTACCCAAACCAACCATTATGTGGTATGCGTAATAGAGTCCTGGAATATTCGTCGGATATTTTTCTTCTTCAAATTCATTCAACCCTTTAATCTCTGCTTCCCATTTTTGATAGGTTAAAAAACTTAATATGTTTGGAACTGCAATTTTGTTATCCAATTTCTTTTCTAGCATATTTGGTTGCCCAATTAATACAATTTCGGAACCTCCATCTTCGGTTTCAAAAATCCCTTCCATTGCAGCAAAGGTTACTGGTTGGTACTTCACTACATTTTTAGCAACCATATCTCCAGTCGGAAAAGCGACAATTATACTTGAAATAAGACCAAAAACGACTCCCGTTTTAACAAACAACTTACCAAATTCAGAGTACTTTTTATTTAGTAAATAAAAAGAACCTATACCTGCTACTACGAAAGACGCTGTAATTAATGATGCTGCCTGATTATGCAAATAAGATGGCCAAAGCCACAAATTAGTAAACAGGGCAGAGAAATTATTGAGAACAAATTTTCCATTTTCTAATATTTCATAACCTACAGGATGTTGCATCCACGAGTGCGTTGCAATAATTAGAAACCCACTAGCCCATGAACCCAAGAACACTAAAAACCCAGTTACAAAATGAAGTTTATGTCCAAGCAACTTCTCCCCAAACAAAAACAGTCCCAAAAAGGACGACTCTAAAAAGAAAGAAAACATACCTTCCATGGCCAAGGTTTGCCCAATAATTCCGCCTGTAAGCTCAGAAAACTTGGCCCAATTAGTGCCAAATTGAAATTCCATGGGAATACCCGTAACAACACCCATAGCAAAATTGAGGGCAAATATCCTCATCCAAAACTTTGCTGCTTCGTTGTATTTTTTACTATGTGTTATTAAAAATTTCCCTTTAAAATAGACTATAATTAACGATAGTCCCATGGTTAATTGAGGAAATAAATAATGAAATGTTATGGTAAAGGCAAACTGTATTCTATCATAAAAAAACATGTCTTCCATAACCACTAAGTTTAGATTTAAAACTACATAAAAGTACTAACCATAGTGTAATTTAAATGTAATAAGTGTTACTTTTTTCAAGACATTTGAAAAAAGTATTAAAAAAAGTTATTCCTTTTTCTTTCCGCTATTCATCAAACTTAAAACAGCAATTACTAGTACTATACATACAAGTGCAAAGATACCTATCATCCAAATTCCATTACCCCAAGAAACCAACGGTATTACATTTTTCATAATTTTATTTTTAAGTTTCTATTATGTATAAAATTAATTTAATTAAGAGGCTCAAAACATGACGTTTGTCAACTTTTAAATATTTTTATATCCTTATTATTGCTTGTATTGAATACTCCACATTCCTCTGACCTCATTAACCTTATACCCTTTTGCCTTATCTTCTGGGTATAGTTGAAACAAAGCTGTTAGTACTTCTGGCTTAATATTATTTTTAGGACTACCATGACATTGCAAGCACATATTATTGGTTATAATAGGATAGTAAAATTGAATTATTTTATCTTCTTCGTTAACAAAGGGTTTTACCTCTAAACCATTGGCCACTACTTCCTTATATTTTGTTATGTACCCTAGCTCCTCTTTATTAGCTTGGTTCACTGTATTTCTAGGTTTATCAGTGACCCTTTTTATTATGGCATTATGAGCCGTTGCTATACTATCTGTTAATGAAAGAGCTCTTATATTACAAAATTCCAAGGCCGCCAGTGTTCCTTCTTTCTGAATTTTACTCATTAAGTTCTTTCCAAGTACTTTTTTGGTACTCAATGCATATTCTAAACCAATCTCTTCCTTAGTTTTTAATGCATTTGAAATAATGCTTCCTTTTATTCCTTTTTGCTTATAGCTTGTATTACCATGGTTTTCTTCCCAATGCTTTTTAAACCATACCGGTTCTTCAATTTGATACTTAAATAGATATTCAGCAATACTTTTTATATTCTCTTCTGTATAGGACTGATAAGGCATTACTCCAAACCTTTTAACGGCCCCTTTTAACTTTGCTTTCTCTTTTGAAGGAGCGTTTACAAATGTCCAAATATTACTAGCGAATTCTTTTTCTGTAGTTGTTGAATCCATATACATTGCTTTTATTGCAGCCATGGGAGGTGCTATTCTTTCATCTTTAGTGGCTAAGGGTCCATGACATACATAACAATGCGTTTCCATTAATTTTTTTCCAGGGTGTTCAATAGAATCCTGTAAACCTATTTCCCTAATGGGTTCAGTAATTGAAGCTTTCTTTTCCTCTTTACAACCCAATAGCACAACCGCAATTAAAACAAGTAAAATTCTCATTAATTTATTATTCTATTTAAAAACAGTATCCTCTATCTCCAAGCCATGTATCCGCCCTTTAAATCTACAATCTTCACAAAACCCATTCCTACAAGTCTTGCCGCAGCTTTTTGGCTTCGATTTCCAGATTGGCAATAGATATACACCGGTTTTTCTCTATTAAGTTTTTCAAAGGAGCTTTTAAAGGCATTTGTTTGAAAATAGTCAACATTAATAGCTTTTGTAATATGTCCGCTATTATATTCCCTAGCAGTACGCACATCAACCAATTGAACATTAGGTTCCTTTATGGCCTTTGCAAAAGCCTCCTTATTTATAATTTCTATAAATTCCGAAGAACGCGCAGGTGAACCAAAAAGTGTAGTTAGAAAAGACATCGTATAAAATTTAATAATTGTATTTAACAAAAATACTTGGTAATATAGAGTTGTGGAGTAACATTGGTTACAGAACGGCCAATGATTAAAAATATCCTTCTTCTAGATTCTTTTTGGTAACAGATTATATAATGTTTTGATTTTAAGCAATACATCTTTAATAACAACAAGTTTGTTTAAAATCTTTACTTTTATAAAAAATTAGTATGAAAAATATTATCTCCCTATTTACTTGTCTATTTATTACTTTCCTATTTACTTCCTGCTCATCTGATTCTTCAGAAGAATCCAATGCAAATCCTTCAGCTCAACTTATTGGAGCATGGAATTTAACAGAAATAAATATAAACCCTCCCCAAGATGTAAATGAAGATGGAACCGCATCTGCCAATGTTCTGGATGAGTTAAACTGTTTAAGTTCCACGCTCGTATTAAATGATAATTTTTCTTGGACTTTGAGCGGGACGGACTTAAATGTGCAATTTATTACTGGCGGGCTTTATCAGCTCACATGCAAACCTACCAGTAGTGCCATAGGAACATGGTCTTTTTCCAATAATATAGTGACACTTTCTGGAGTTATAGATGCAACTCTTCAACTAAATGGTGAAACCACTTTAATCAACAATCAAGATATGGATTTACCAGGGTTTAAAACTGTTGTTTATAAGAAACAATAATTAAGTTAACGTAAAAACCTACAAAAAAATATCAATTTTATTATACCTCTTCGCCTTAAAATTTACAAACTAAAAAAAATGTTAAAAAAGCTTCATTCATGTTGATAGTATTAATCATATTTTGTTAAATTTAATTACCAAACCAATCAATTTGAAAGCTGTAGAATTAAACCCCCCAGGCAGTTTTGGCAATTGGAAACAAAGTACATTAGAAGAATTAAAAAATAATTCTATTAATGACTCCTTTGCAGGTGCCAATCTTTTATATGAAAACGAATATGTAAAATTATGGGACATTACATTGGCCCCTGGAGAACGTATGCCGTTTTCTAAAAAAAACAGTAATTATAGCTGGACATGTTTATCTGGTGGAAAAACTGTCTCCCACTATACAGATGGAACCATAAAAATGTTTCAAATTGAAAAAGGGGAAACCCGATTTTTTCAATTTAAGAACAAGAACCACATAAGTGATTTAGAAAATGTGGGGAAAAATATTATGGTTATACACATTCTTGAGTATAAGCATGAGGATTTTTAACATTATTTATCTTCTTCTCTAACCTACACTACAAAACCATTTCATTCCTATCTTTACAAAAATTTAATTAGAATGGATTTTATCTTACAACCATGGCCTTGGTATGTTTCAGGCCCATTAATAGCTCTAATAATGTTAATACTAGTTTATTTTGGTAAAACGTTTGGTATGTCTTCTAATCTAAAAACTTTATGTAGTATAGGTGGCGCAGGCAAATATGTAGACTTTTTTAAGTTCGATTGGAAATCCCAGAAATGGAATTTAACTGTGGTTCTTGGCGCCATAATTGGCGGCTATATTGCGGTTACATTATTGTCTGATAATTCCATAATTCAATTAAGCCCAGAAACCGTGCAAGATTTAAACGCATTGGGGTTTGCCAATGCTGGGGAAAGTTTACTGCCGCCTGAAATCTATGACTGGGAAAATATTATGTCCCTTAAAGGATTATCCATACTAATTATTGGAGGTTTTTTAGTTGGTTTTGGCACCAGATATGCCGGTGGATGCACTTCGGGCCATGCCATTACTGGTTTAAGTAATTTACAACTGCCATCCTTAATTGCTGTTATCGGTTTTTTTGCTGGTGGATTATTAATGACACACTTTATTTTACCACTAATTTTTGGAGCATGAAATATTTAAAATTCTTATTTGTTGGTATTTTCTTTGGTATTGTTTTGGTTAAATCCGAAGCAGTTTCATGGTATAGAATTTTTGAAATGTTCAAATTTCAATCATTCCACATGTATGGTATTATTGGTTCAGCAGTAGGTCTTGGAGCTTTATTTTTATGGCTTTTAAAAAAGAGCAGCGCAAAAAATATTGAAGGTTCTCCAATTCATTTACCCTCAAAAGAAAAAAGCCTTACGCGTTATATTTTAGGTGGTTCAATTTTTGGTTTAGGATGGGCTTTAGCTGGTGCATGCCCAGGTCCTATGTATATTTTATTGGGAACTGGTATTTTTAGTATGCTAATAGTAATTATCGCCGCTATTTTGGGAACTTTTATGTATGGTCTATTGAAAGCTAAGTTGCCTCATTAAGTTGATGGCCGTAGAAATTTTTTTTAAACTATAGAAAATATTATACAATTTCTGCACTCAATCCAGCTTCAAGAAGTTTACTGCAGCGAGGTTTCAAATCTTTATACTCCCCAGTTTTAACAGTACATTTTCCATTATGATGAACAATTAAAGAACATTGCTCTGCTTGTTCTGGTGTATGTTCACAAACATCCATCAATGTCTCAATTACATAATCAAAAGTATTTACATCATCATTAAAAAGTACAATTTCATTGACTTCTGATGTTTCTTCTTCCAAAAGTAATTCCTCGGATACTTTTTCCTTAATACTCATAGGATTAGTATTTTATGCTCTCTAAAATACATATTTTATGGCAACCCAATTATTTTTTTCAAAATTTTTACAAAATTTTAAATTGGACCCATCACATTTTGCAGAAATATCAATAATATCCTCTTTGTAGAACCCGCTTAAAAATAAGACACCATCACTGTTTAAACACTTTGCATATATAGGAATATCTGAAAGCAAAATATTTTTGTTGATGTTAGCCATGATAACATCATACTTTTGGGAAGCAAGCAAGCTAGCATCTCCCTCATAAACCTTTATATATTCCTGGTTGTTTCTTTGTACATTTTCCAAGGAGTTTAAATAACACCAATTA
The DNA here is from genome assembly GCF_056326165.1 of Saonia sp. Taxonomy (NCBI): domain Bacteria; kingdom Pseudomonadati; phylum Bacteroidota; class Flavobacteriia; order Flavobacteriales; family Flavobacteriaceae; genus Saonia; species Saonia sp. The sequence goes on along the minus strand of NZ_JBWFBN010000010.1, from coordinate 13,807 downwards.
TCTATGTCTATTGCATCCAAAGAAGTGGCTCCTTTCATTGCTGCTAGAATAGCCAAAACCCCAGTTCCGCAACCCATATCTAAAACAGATTTTCCTTTAAAGTCGGTTTCTAAAATATGTTGCATCATCATATGGGTTGTTTCATGATGCCCAGTACCAAAGCTCATTTTGGGTTCAATAACAATATCAAACTCCACATTGGGTTTTTCATGGAAAGGTGCCCTTACAACACATTGGTTGCCTACTTGTATAGATTCAAAATTACTTTCCCAAACAGCATTCCAATTTTCCTGTTCAATCTCTGTATAATTATGGGTAATCTTAAAATTTGGATGTGATAAAATTTGAACAGGTTTAAGTATAGTCTCTGACCACTCTTCTTTCTTTATATAGGCCAAAACACCTGTTTCCGTTTCTAAAAAGCTATCAAAACCCACCTCCCCCAATTCGGCCATCAATATATCCGAAGCTGGTTGTAAGGGTTCTACAGTAAAATCATATTCTAGGTAAATATTTTGCATACCAAGGCTTAAATGGCCTTAATAATGGCCACAAAATCATCAGCGACCAAAGAAGCTCCACCTATTAGACCGCCATCAACATCTGGCTTGGAAAAGATTTCCACAGCATTTCCCGGTTTTACACTACCACCATATAAAATGGATACATTTTCGGCAATAGTGGCATCAAAAGCTTCTGTTATGGTCTTACGAATAAAGGCATGCATTTCTTGCGCCTGCTCTGGTGAAGCAGTTTCTCCTGTTCCAATGGCCCATACTGGTTCGTACGCTAAAATAATATTCTCCCATGCACTTTTGTCCAAGTTAAAAAGAGCATTTTGCAACTGACTTTTTACTACATTAAAATGATTATCAGATTTGCGGTCCTCTAATTCTTCACCAAAACAAAACATTACTTTTAAATTATTTTCCAGAGCTGCGGCAACCTTTTTGGCTAAAATCTCATCTGTTTCCCCAAAATAGGCCCTTCTTTCTGAGTGTCCAATAATCACTGTATCTACCCCTATGCCAATCAACATATCTGCAGATATTTCTCCTGTATATGCTCCACTTTTTGCAAAGTGCATATTTTGTGCTATTACTTGTATTGCGGATCCTTCTAAATTAGAAATGGCTCCTGTTAAATTAACAAAGGTAGGAGCTACCATAACCTCAGCATCCGTATCTGGTAATTTAGCAGCCAATTCGCTTAATAAAACTTCTGTTTCTGCTAAATTTTTATTCATTTTCCAGTTTCCTGCAACTATCTTACTTCTCATTATATTTCCTAATTATTATTTATAATTTGATTTGCCTCTTCTATTGTTAAACTCTTAAACTCAAAGTCTTCTCCAAATAACCTTTTGGCAGAATCCTCTACAGAATCTGAAAAACCAGCTTCTTTCCTTTTTTGATTAACCGAATCCATGTTTTTTATAGGCCAAATGAAACTAATCTCATCTGGTGTATTCATATAATAAGAACTTCCTTGGGTACCATATATTTGTGGTTTGTTCATTCCCATAAGATGCCTATCCAGCATCATTGCATATAATCTATATGGCAATTCCTTCTCCACAGCTGCATTCTTTATTACATCTATATATTTTGAAATTTTATTTGAGTGTTGAATTACGTACCAAGCCGATGTATTTGTTTTTGTCCCCACTAAACTAGAACCAGGATAGCCTTTTTCGGCTATTACTCTTTCAATAAAATTAATATTGGAGCTATCTATTGCCTCTTGTAATTTCCATGTTTCAATAGAAAAATCTGCTCTATATTTTTGGTCTAGCTCCATGATGCTATCTAAACTTTTTTTAAGTGCAATATCAATTTTCTTATCGGAAGGCAATGATTTAAACTTCAAATCAGCCAAATCATTGTAATGTACCTTTTGCAGAATGGTTCCTTTCTCCAAAACCAAAACACCTGGATTGGACCGCACTATAGTTTTTAAGGTTGTTTCATCAGTAAAATAAAAAGAAAATCCTAATTTATACTTTTCAGCAACTGCATCTGTTTGTTTATTGTTAGAAGCAGACATTCCAATAACTTTATAACCATTCTCCAAAGCCTTATCTGTAACTTCTTTTACCTCTTCAAAAGCATCATAATTAGTTTTTGCCAAATCATACCCAATTACCATCACCAAATTATCTTCTTCTAATAATGATGCGGCATAATCTTCCCCATTTTGTTCAATAGTAAAATCATGAACAGGAGGTTCATATCCTTTTTGGATTTCTTTAGTTTCAACATCAATAAACTCACCATCTACGGAAGGATAAGAACCATTGGTCACAAACACTTTCTCCTCGCCATTCACATTGAATTTCCATGAATACTCAAAAATTGCTTTAGGTGCATCCTCTGGAATCACCATACTATCCATAATATTGGCTCCAATTTTATAGGGTCTAAAATCCTTGGATGGTAAATGATTCAAAACATGGTTGGCAAACCAAGCACATGCCACCAAAGAACACACAACCAATACCCAATTAATTCTTTTGTCAAAAAGAGGTTTAATATGTTTTAGGCCTAAAAGTAGAATTAGTATAAAAAACAGTAAAATAATATCCTTGGTAAAGGATTCCCATGGGGTTAATTTTACAGCATCACCAAAACAACCACAATCCGTAACCTTATTAAAATAGGCAGAATAAAAAGTAAGAAAGGTAAAAAAGACAATCATTACCAATAGGCTCCAAACTGTAAGTTTTGGTTTAAATCCAATAAGCAATAAGACGCCAAGTAAAACTTCTACAATGACAACAAAAATGGAAATAGCCAATGCATAAGGCATTAACGCCGGTAAATCTAAGACGCCCTGACTGAAATATTCTTCTAGCTTAAAAGAAAAACCGACAGGGTCATTCAATTTTATGAGTCCGCTAATAATGAACAACACACCAACAAATATTCTTGACAAGCCTACTAAATATTTCATTTTATCTGGAATTTCTTATTTGGTATTTTCTGCAAGATGAATCATGGCAAAAACGGAGTAATTTATCATATCTTGATAATTAGCATCAATTCCTTCACTAACCAAGGTTTTCCCTTCATTATCTTCAATACTTTTTACCCTCAACAGTTTTTGTAAGATAAGGTCCGTCAATGAACTTACACGCATTTCTCTCCAAGCCTCTCCATAATCGTGGTTTTTATTTTCCATCAACGCCTTAGTAATGGCAACATGTTTATCATACAATTCAATTGCTTTATTAGCTTCTATATCGGGTTGGTCAACAATTCCCATTTCAATTTGTACCAAGGCCATAATTGAATAATTGATAATCCCAATAAACTCGGATTTTTCATCCTCCTCCACTTTTTGCACCTCATTCTCCTGTAGAAAACGAATGCGTTGCGCTTTAATAAATATTTGATCAGTTAAAGAAGGAAGTCTAAGAATACGCCATGCAGTACCATAATCGGTCATTTTTTTTACAAATAAATCCCTGCATGTTTTTATGACTGCATCGTATTGTTCAGAGGTTTGCTGCATGTATTCTGTGTAATTTGCGTAAATTTCGCTTAAAATTTTCTAACCGTCAAGGTTAGTACTTTAAAATAGCATCTATAACTTAAATGTCCTTAGATTTTATCCAATGACCATCAATTGCAAAGGAAAACTTATCGATTTAAAAAGACCTAAAATAATGGGTGTTTTAAACTTGACTCCAGATTCCTTTTATGATGGGGGCAAATATAAGGAGAAGAATGATATTCTAAATCAAGTAGAGAAAATGCTTAAAGAAGGTGCCACATTTATTGATGTAGGTGCCTATAGTTCCAGACCAGGTGCAACACATGTTTCTGAAGAAGAAGAGTTAAACCGAATTGTCCCTATCCTAGATTTATTATTAAATGAGTTTTCAAATATTCTTTTGTCCATCGATACATTTAGGAGTAACGTTGCGGATATTTGTCTTAATAAAGGCGCAGCCCTCATCAACGATATATCTGCTGGAAATATGGATGATATAATGTTTCAAGTAATAGCAGAACACCAAGTGCCTTATGTTATGATGCACATGAAAGGGACACCACAGACCATGCAACAAGAAATTAAGTACACTAATTTATTAGAAGATATATTATTCTACTTCTCTCAAAAAATTGCTCATGCCAGAGCATTGGGTATTAACGATATAATTATAGATCCTGGATTTGGATTTGCAAAAACAATTGAACAAAATTATGAGTTGCTAAAAAATTTGAATTTGTTTAAAAATATGGAACTCCCCATTTTAGCTGGATTGAGTAGAAAGTCCATGATATATAAAATTTTAGGTGGAACAGGGAAAGATGCGCTTAATGGAACAACTGCCTTAAATATGATTGCCTTGAGCAAGGGAGCAAATATTTTAAGAGTGCATGATGTTAAAGAAGCTAAAGAGTGTGTGGATTTACTTAATGAATTGCACCCCGAAGAATGATTGAATTTTTGTTCATCTATTTTTCATAATTTTACAAAAAGCGATACCTATTGGATTTTTTTAATTTTTTGGATTTCAAGATTACAGATATCATTGATATCATCTTGGTTGCAGTACTACTGTATTACATCTATAAATTGGTCCGAGGCACTGTAGCCATCAATATTTTTATTGGAATTGTTATTGTTTGGGCACTATGGAAACTTACCCAACTACTGGACATGAAAATGATTAGCAGTATGGTTGGAGGCTTTATGAACATAGGATTAATTGCACTCATCATTGTTTTTCAGCAAGAAATACGAAAGTTTCTTTTAATGATTGGCTCCACCAATTTTGCATCTAAGCGCAATTTTGTAAAGCATTTTAAATTCTTAAAACAAGAAGTACGCATTACTGATACGGATGTTGACACCTTGCTTACCGCTTGTGAAAAAATGGCTGCTTCCAAAACAGGCGCTATTATTGTAATTGAAAAAAACAATTCTCTAGATTTTGTAAAATCCACAGGTGATAAAATGAATATAGAAATCACCCTGCCTATTATAGAAAGTATATTTTATAAAAACAGTCCGCTACATGATGGTGCAGCTATTATAAAAGACAATTATATTATTGCCACAAGGGTTATTCTTCCTGTCTCCAATGAAAGAAATATTCCACTCCGTTTTGGTCTTCGCCATAGGGCAGCAGTAGGAATCACAGAAAAAACCGATGCACTAGCATTGGTAGTAAGTGAAGAAACTGGACTTATCTCTTATATTAAAAATGGTGAATTTGTATTGTTTAAGGATTTAAACGAATTAGGTACAATTATTAAAGAAGATCTTATATAAAGTTGTTTCTAATGGAATGTAAAAACTGTAAAAACAATTTAAGAACCGACTATAGTTTCTGTCCATCATGTGGAGCTAAGGTAATTCACAATAGACTTACAATTAAAAACTTATGGTATGATGCTTTTGAAAGATATTTTAATATAGACAATACCTTTCTTAAAACTTTTTTACACCTATTTACTAAGCCACAGGTGGTTATAGATGGTTATATTTCTGGGATAAGGAGAAAGTACTTAAACCCTATAAGTTATCTGGCAATTTCAATTACATTATCTGGATTTATTGTTTTTTTAATGGCCAAACACATTGAGCAAATTGATTTTGATTTTTTTAATACAGGCGTAGATGCCCCGCCAGCAAGTAAAAAGGTCATGGCCTTTACAATGGACTATCAAGCTTTGTTGTTCCTATTATACATTCCCATGATGGCAATTTCCAGTTGGTTGGCTTTTGAAAACAAGAAATATAATTTTGCCGAGCGTTCCGTTGTCTTTATGTACACATTGGCACATTATAGTGTTTTTACTTTTATACCTTCTTTCTTAATTCTTTTGATTGCCCCTAAATCGTATGGTATATATAGCCTACTTAACCTTGCATCAATGTACATCTACAGTGCCTATGTCATAAAAAAGGTGACAAAACTTAAAGGATTGGATTTTATAGCTAGAATTATCCTGTTTTTTATGCTGTTTACTGTTCAATACTTTGTTATGACATTAATAATCCCAATTATCCTTTTAATAACGGGGAATTTAACTCTTGAGGATTTTGCTCCTGTTAAGTAACTAAGCTACCTCCTCTGCTAAAAACTGAGCTTCATAAAGGTTTCTGTAGTAACCTCCCTTTTTAAGTAGTTCTTTATGAGTTCCCATTTCAACAATATTCCCAGAATCCATCACTAAGATTTTATCTGCCTTTTTAATAGTGGCCAAACGGTGGGCAATGATAATGGATGTTCTATTCTCTGTAATCTTGTCTGTTGCCTTTTGTATCAATTGTTCCGAATAAGTATCAATAGAAGAAGTGGCCTCATCCAAAACAAGAACACTAGGGTTGCTCACATAGGCACGTAAGAATGAAATCAACTGGCGTTGACCGCTGGATAGCATAGTTCCTCTTTCTTTTACATTATATTGATACCCTTCAGGCAAACTACTTATAAACTCGTGCACACCAATCTGTTTTGCAGCATTTTCAATAGTTTCTAGTGAGATGGATTCATCTTTTAAAGAAATATTGTTGGCAATAGTATCGGCAAATAGAAAAACATCCTGCAATACTACTGCAATTTTAGAACGTAAAGATGAAAGTTTGTATTCCTTGATATCAACCCCATCCACAGAAATGGTTCCAGAATTAATCTCATAAAACCTGTTTAAAAGATTAATAATAGTTGATTTTCCTGCTCCAGTAGCACCAACAATGGCAATGGTTTCTCCTGCTTTAACCTCAAAAGAAACTCCATGCAATACTTCTTCGTTATCCACATACCCAAAATGTACATCAGAAAATTTAATATCTCCCTTTACATCCTCTTTTTCAAAAGTACCTTCATTGGAAATATGACTATCTGTATCTAAAATTTTAAAAACCCTATTAGCAGCAACCATACCCATTTGCAACGTATTAAACTTATCCGCTATTTGGCGCAAGGGTCTAAACAACATTCCTGAAAGCATAATGAAAGAAAAAATAGTCCCATATTCATTGCTACTTATATTGGCAACATTTTGAAGACCTCCGTACCACACAATTAGACCAATGGTAATAGCAGAAACTATTTCCGCAATGGGAAAGAAAATTGAGTTGTACCAAACTGTTTTTAACCAAGCATTCTGGTGCTTTTCATTTATCTCTCTAAATTTTTCCTTTTCAATCTCTTCTCGATTAAAAAGTTGAACAATCTTCATTCCTGTCAATCGCTCTTGTACAAAAGAGTTTAAATTGGAAACCTGTGCTCTTACCTCAATAAAAGCAACTTTCATTGCCTTTTGAAACAATCTTGTAGCATATAGTATAATGGGTAATAATGAAAAAACCAAAAGAGCCAATTTCCAATTAATAACCAACATCACAACAATAACAACCAACATTTTTAATAAATCTGAGACTATCACAAAAAAGCCTTGGCTAAAAATTTCTCCTATCCGCTGCATGTCTGCCACAGCTCTAGTTACCAAGACACCAATAGAAGAATTATCAAAATACTTCATTTTAAAGCCCATCATTTTTTGAAAAAGTGCAACCCTAATATCTTTTATAACAGACTCTCCCAACCAGTTGGCATAATAATTAAATGAAAGTTGACTTATGACCTCTCCCAATAATACACCCAACATGGCCAAGGTATAGAACAACAATTTATCCGCATCTTTATTTTTTATGGCTACATCTACAATATCACCAACTAAAATTGGCGTTAATACCGCAAATCCAGATATTAATATAGCTGCAACTGCCACCCCATAAAAGGTTAATTTATATGGTTTTGTATGCTCTAAAAGTCTTTTGAACAGTCTAAAATCAAAAGCTTTTCCTGTTTCTTTATCCATTCTTTTCCAAAATATGTTTAGGATATTTAACCTTTGTTAAATACAACCCTTTTGCAGGAACTGAAACTCCTGCCTTACGCCTATCCTTACTCTTAATAATTTCTTTTATTGATTCTAATGATAATTTTCCCAAACCAACATCTAACAATGTGCCCACAATGGCACGTACCATATTTCTTAAAAAACGGTCTGCTTTAATAGTAAAAACCAATGTATCTCCTACCATATTCCACTCAGCCATTTTAATATTACATAGATATGTTTTAACATCTGTGTTAGATTTAGAAAAGCATTCAAAATCTGAATACTCCATTAAAATTGATGCAGCCAAATTCATAGCATCAATATCTAAAGAATACTTTATATAATGAGCGCTATCCATATAAAAAGGATTCTTCTCTTTAACAATCCAATATTCGTACGTACGTTCGTCGGCATCAAACCTTGCGTGGGCATCTTTGGACACCTTATATATTTTTTGAACAGCAATATCTTCAGGTAAAAAGGCATTCAATCTATAAACCAAATCTTCAACATCATCAATTTTATCAAAATCAAAATGAGCTATCATTTGTTTTGCATGCACCCCTGCATCTGTTCTCCCAGCTCCTAACAAGCTTATTGGCTGTCTTAAGAGCTTAGAAAAAACCTCCTCCATTATTTGCTGTACAGTAGTAGCATTGGGTTGGTTTTGCCATCCATGATAAAACTTCCCAAAGTATGAAAAAGCAACAAAATATCTCAACTGAATCCCTTATTTTTACGGAGCATAAATATACCCCAATCCGTCCAAAAAGAAAGGACACAACTTCATATTTAAGCATATTTTAAGTTTTATGACCCGTATTCTTTTACTTTCTGACACCCATAACCATATGGATAAGGCCATCCTTAAATATGCAGAACAGGCAGATGAGATTTGGCATGCGGGTGATATTGGAACTTTGACCGTTACAGATGCTTTGAAAAAAATTAAGCCCTTAAAAGGTGTCCATGGCAATATTGATGACCATAAAATACAAATGGAATTCCCATTGGACAATCGTTTTTTTTGTGAAGGTGTTGACGTTTGGATAACTCACATTGGTGGCTACCCACACAAATACAATATTAGGGTGAAGGAAGAAATTGCCAAAAACCCTCCTAAATTGTTCATTTGTGGGCACTCTCATATTTTAAAGGTAATGTGGGACAAAAAATTGGGATTGTTACATATGAATCCTGGAGCTTGTGGAAAATATGGCTTTCACCAGGTACGAACTATGCTCCGTTTTGAAATTGATGGGGAAGAAATAAAAAATCTTGAAATCATAGAACTAGGGAAAAAATAATGAGAATTCCATTAAACATTTTTCCTTTACTACTCATCCTTTTTTTTGGATGTAAAAAACCTAAAGTGGTTTCCCTTAACATTGCCACAGCATCTAACATGCAATATGCCATGAAAGAGATTGCAACTGCTTTTACAAAGGAAACAAATACTGATTGTAATATTATTGTTGGCTCGTCTGGAAAGCTGACCGCTCAAATCATGGAAGGTGCCCCGTATGATGTCTTTTTTTCGGCTGATATGAAGTACCCCGAAATGCTACATAAAAATGGCTTTACAAAATCTGACCCAAAAATTTATGCAACAGGGGGATTAGTTCTTTGGAGTACACTATATAAAAACCCAGGTCTTGATAATTTAACAAATGAGAATATTGAACATATAGCTATAGCTAACCCAAAAACAGCTCCTTATGGAGAGGCTGCCATATCCATTCTTAAAAAATTGAACCTCTACACTAAAATAGAGGATAAACTAGTATATGGGGAAAGCATTTCTCAGACCAATCAATTTATCCTTTCTGGAGCAGCAGAAATTGGTTTCACGGCCAAATCTGTAATCTTATCTCCCCATTTAAAGAAAAAAGGTTATTGGGTTTCTATTGATGAGAGTAGCTACAAACCTATCTCCCAAGGAGTGGTGCTACTTAAAAATAATGGCTCAAAGCAAGAAAGCAAACAGTTTTATGCCTTTTTATTTTCAAGAAAAGCCAAGGATATTTTGGAAAAATACGGATATTCGGTTTCGTTAGATAAAATTGACACATCCAAATGATAGATTGGGAACCTTTACTGTTAACTTTTAAATTAGCCTTGGTCACAACAGCGATTTTATTGGTTATTAGTATTCCGATAGCCTATTGGTTGGCATATTCCAAATCAAAACTAAAACCACTTATTGAGACTTTTGTAAGCATGCCGCTTGTGTTACCACCAACCGTCTTAGGTTTTTACTTGCTAATTGCTTTTAGTCCGTCCAATGCATTTGGAAATTGGTTGGATGATTTTTTGGGAATTAGACTCATTTTTACGTTTGGAGGATTGGTCATAGCATCTATCATATATAGCCTCCCCTTTATGGTACAGCCTATACAGTCTGGATTAGAAAGTCTTCCAATGAACCTAAAAGAAGCTTCTTATGTACTTGGAAAATCCCGATTCCGCACTTTATTTAAAGTTTTGCTCCCAAATATTAAAACATCTATTAGAACAGGAATAGTCTTAGCTTTTGCACATACTATAGGTGAATTTGGGGTCGTCTTAATGATTGGAGGAAACATTCCTGGAAAAACAAAAGTGGCTTCCATTGCCATTTATGATGAAGTTGAAGCTTTAAATTATGATACAGCCAATTGGTATTCTTTGATATTGTTGCTGATTACTTTTGCCATTTTATTAACCGTGTACCTTACCAATAACGGTGCATTTAAAAGGTTTGGCAAATGATTGAGTTAAACCTAATAAAAACATTGAATACACCCAATGGCAAAATGGAATTGAACATTAACTTGTCCATTCCCAAGGGTGGAATCACTACTTTTTATGGTGAATCTGGCGCTGGAAAAACCTCTACTTTTAGAATGATTGCAGGATTACTTTCCCCTAATAATGGAAACATAGTGGTTGATGGTGACATTTGGTTAAATACCTCTAAAAAAATAATTTTAAAGCCACAGGAAAGAAACATTGGTTTTGCATTTCAAGATAACGCACTGTTTCCAAACATGACTGTTAGAGAAAATTTAGAGTTTGCGCTTAAAAAGCATCAAACCAAAAAAGAGGTAGATGATTTACTCCAAGAAATGGGGTTGGGGGAATTGCAGCACAAAAAAACAGAAACACTCTCTGGAGGGCAGAAACAACGCGTAGGCTTAGCGAGAGCTTTGGTGCAAAAGCCTAATATTTTACTGCTAGATGAGCCTTTATCAGCTTTGGACAATGACATGCGGGTAAAACTACAGGATTACATTTTAGCGTTTCATAAAAAAACTAAATGCACCATTCTATTGATTAGTCATGACATTGGTGAAATTCAAAAATTATCCAATACCGTCTGTATTTTAAAAAATGGACATCTAATTAAAACTGGAACTCCTTACGAAGTTTTTCAACAACCGTTAGAAAAGAAAACCCAATTAGAGGGGAAAATTAATCACATTCTAAAGAAAGAGGATATGGGCATCTTATCAATAAATATCGGCAGTAATCTGTTGGCAGTTAGAGTCAAAGAATCAGACCTTAAAAACTACAAAGTGGGAGATAAAATTTTGGTTAATTCTAAAATAATGGATATTCAAAAAAAGTTGTGAAAATAAAAACCCGGGAACAACCCCGGGTTTTTGCGCACTAATACTACTAAGATGTTAGGTTTAACGTAAGCGATCAACAGATTTTACAAGATCTTCATCCTTCTTAATAGCTCTGTTGGCCAGAGTTAAAAAAACGATAGAAAATACAGGAATCAACATCCCAATACCCTTCTCAGAAATGTTACTTTCTCCAGATAAATTTAGTGATCGGTAAACGAAAAATCCTAGTAAAAAAAGATTCAATATCATATTCAATCTGTTTACTACAAATTGATTTTTTCTATTTTTAAATAAAAAAATAGTCACCAATGCCAAGGCAGCCGAAACATAAAACGTAATAGAAACTGGTATAGTATCTTTTGCAAATACCAATACTTTGTTCGCATCTGTCCAAAGATTTACAAAAAAAGGAAGTAAGGAACCCAAAAGAGCTACTACCAATAAATAAACCGTTTGTATTCTTTGAAGCATTCTAAATTACTATTTGAAGTGCAAAAATAAGTGTCTTTTTAAAAAATAACCCTGTAATATTGAAAATAATTTGTAATATTGTTACGTTATTAGTTAACACACTTACCTAGAGGAATAACATTCTCCCGTAAATATCCGTATAACAATACACTTCAAAACTTTTTATACAAGTACTAATTTATTCAACACTTAATGTTTGAAATTTCAGATTTAAAAACAAAGAAGCTTCCAGAGCTTCAAGAAATTGCTAAGGGTTTAAACGTACCTAAATACAAAAACTTAAAAAAATTGGATTTGGTTTACCAAATCTTGGATTTGCAAGCTGCAAATCCTAAGGTTGTAGAAGCCGTTGTTGCTCCAGCTGCAGCTGCGCCTGCGCCAAAAAGAGAAAGACCTGCGCCAAAACCTAGAAAACCAAGAGTAGCGGTAGAAGAAAAGGAAACAGTTATTGCTACTCCAGAAAAAAGTACCACATCTACGGCGGAAGCACCTGCAAAACCTGCTCCTCCAGAGGCTAGAACTCCACGTCATCAACAAAATGGTTCAAATAACGCACCTGCAAAGAATGATAGTCCTAGGAATAATGGTCCACATAAAAATCAAAACCCTAAAAAACCTCAGCATCAAAATAAGCCTAGACAGGAAAAGAACAGCAATTTTGATAGGGATTTAAAAAATAAATACAAACAACCAGAATTTGAGTTTGATAGCATCATCCAAAGTGAAGGTGTTTTGGACATTATGCAAGATGGTTATGGCTTCTTGCGTTCTTCGGATTATAACTATTTATCTTCTCCTGATGATATATATGTATCCCAGTCACAAATTAGGTTATTTGGTTTAAAAACCGGAGATACAGTATTAGGTAATGTTAGACCGCCTAAAGAAGGGGAAAAATATTTTCCTTTAATTAAGGTGAATAAAATTAACGGTCTTGATCCACAAGTGGTTCGCGACAGAGTTTCTTTTGAACACCTAACACCTTTGTTTCCACAAGAAAAATTTAAATTGGCCGAACGTCAAAGTACAATTTCCACAAGGATAATGGATTTGTTTTCGCCTATTGGAAAAGGACAACGTGGTATGATTGTTTCCCAGCCAAAAACTGGTAAAACCATGTTACTAAAGGATATTGCCAATGCAATAGCTGCTAACCACCCAGAAGTTTATCAAATTATATTATTGATTGATGAGCGTCCTGAAGAGGTTACGGATATGCAACGTAACGTTCGTGGTGAGGTTGTTGCTTCCACGTTTGATAAAGAAGCCACAGAGCACGTTCGTGTGGCCAATATAGTATTGGAAAAAGCAAAACGCTTGGTAGAATGCGGGCATGATGTGGTAATCCTTTTGGATTCTATTACACGTTTAGCGCGTGCCTACAACACCGTTCAACCAGCATCTGGAAAAGTATTGAGTGGTGGTGTAGATGCCAATGCACTGCACAAACCAAAACGTTTCTTTGGAGCAGCTCGTAATATTGAAAATGGTGGTTCTCTTTCTATTATTGCTACGGCATTGACAGAAACTGGTTCTAAAATGGACGAGGTAATCTTTGAAGAGTTTAAAGGAACTGGGAACATGGAATTACAATTGGATCGCAAGATATCTAACAGAAGAATTTTCCCTGCAATTGATTTAACATCGTCCAGTACCAGACGTGATGACTTACTATTGGATGAAAATAACATTCAACGTATGTGGATTATGAGAAAATATCTAGCAGATATGAATCCTGTTGAAGCAATGGAATTTATGGAGCAACGTATAAAACAGACCAAAAACAATGAAGAGTTTTTAATGACGATGAACAATTAAAGATTTTTCTTAAAGATATTAAAAGCCCCAATGGATAAC